>JBKEAL010000297.1:0-4055 GCA_047972195.1 Parachlamydiaceae bacterium | reverse complement strand
GGGCAAGGGCAGGGGCAAGGGCAGGGGCAAGGGCAGGGGCAAGGGCAAGGGCAGGGATAAAACTTACTGCGGCCTTGGAGGGCGCGGGCGAGGGTGCCGCCGTCGACGTAGTCAAGGGAGGATCCCATGGGAAGGCCAAAGGCGAGGCGAGAAATGGAGAGGGGGAGGGAGGAGAGTTCCTTTTTTAGGTAAAGGGCTGTAGCGTCTCCCTCTACAGTAGAGTCTAGGGCTAATACAACTTCTTGTATATCAAGGTCTTTGATTCTGCGGATTAGGGAAGAAATCGACAGTTTTTCGGGATGGAAGCCATCAAGAGGGGAGATGAGCCCTCCCAGTACATGGTAAAGTCCGCGAAAGGCGTGGGTCGATTCCAGGGCGTACGCTTCTTTAGGGGAGGCGATGACGCACAGGGTCTTGCTTGCAATCCGGGGTTCTGTGCAAAAGGGGCAGGCGTTGTCGTGCTGGATGCAGCCGCACTCATTGCAAGGAATGAGCTGCTGCTGCGTGATGCGGATTAAGGAGCCTAGCTGTTCCAATTCTTGTTCTTTCCAGTCGATCAGATCAAAGGCAAACCGCTCAGCGCTCTTGGTTCCTACTCCAGGAAGCCTCTTAAACGCTTCGATTAAGCTTTGCAGGTGTTTGGGATAGTGCTGCATTACCTGACCCAGGGAGTGAGAATTTCATGGCCTTCAGAGGTGATTAAGATCGTATGCTCCCACTGAGCGCTAGCTTTTCCATCTTTAGTTCTCGCCGTCCAGTGGTCTGTGGGGTCGATGACTGCTTCAGGGACGCCCAAATTGATCATTGGCTCAATTGTAAAGGTCATGCCGGCGGCCAGAGGGATTTGCGAGCGGTTGAAACCATGCGGTATCTGCGGGTTTTCGTGGAATTCGATGCCGACGCCGTGACCCACAAATTGGTAAACAACGGAGCAGCGGTTGGCTTTCGCGTAGTTTTCGATCGCTTCACCGATTTTATAAACGGGGACGCCGGGCTTTAACCCTTCGATCGATCGCATGAGACATTCGTAAGCGACGTTAACGACATGTTCCTTTTCAGGCGTGGTTTTGCCTATGATCACCATCTTGCTGCAGTCGCCAAAATAGCCGTTTAGGATGCAGGAGAGATCGATGTTCATGATATCGCCCTCTTTCAGGGGCACATCGTCGGGAATGCCGTGGCAGATCACTTCGTTTAGAGAAGTGCAGATGCTTTTGGGGTAGGGGGGATCGCCATAGTGCAGAGGAGCTGGGATCGCATGCGCCTCCAGCGTCAATTTGTGAGCCAAGTCATTCAATTGCTGCGTCGTTACGCCAGCCTTTGCGGCCTGGCATGTCTTTTCTAAAATTTCCGCTGTCAGTTGGCAGGCGCGGCGGATGCCTTGGATCTGCTCAGGTGTTTTGATGCGGATGCCAAACTTTTTCCAGTAATCGGTGCGGATATCGAGATGGGCTCCACTCGTTCCGGGCTGTTTCATGGGGTAGTGGCACTGCTTCCATTTTTTTTGGCTGCCACACCAGCAGGGGTCGTTTCTTCCGTTCATAACTACTATTATCTGCGCTTTTTATAATTTTTGGAAGTGCAATGACAACGTCGACGAAAAACGTCGTTTTGTTGTATCATCTTTAGTCTTATGTTAGTAAGACCCTACAAGTGGGAAGAGCGGCGCGTTCTTCTGAAAGATCGAGTATTATACGTTCCGGAACGTCTGGAAAATTACGAGGAATATCAGTTCCCCGGATTTGCCGAAGTCTTTGGAAATGAGAACCCTGTAAATATTGAGTATTGCAGTGGCAACGGTGCCTGGATCGTCGAAAAAGCAAAAGAGAACCCTCAGATCAATTGGGTGGCAGTGGAGCTTAAGTTCGATCGGGTTAGAAAGATCTGGAATAAAGCGAAAGCCTCCAATCTGAACAATCTTCTGATCGTCTACGGCGAAGCCAGCCTGTCGACACAGCTTTACTTCCCCAAGCAGTCGGTTCAGGAAGTGTTCATCAATTTCCCCGATCCCTGGCCAAAAAGACGCCACTTTAAAAATCGGCTGATCCAATCCTCTTTCATTGATCTCTTGAAGAAGGTGATGAAACCGTCCGGATTGTTCACCTTCGTGACCGACGACCCTCCCTATTCTAAAGTGCTGATCCAGGAAATGCAGCAGCATCCGGAGTTCGCTAGCCTCTATCAAGACCCCTTCTTTGTGAATGAATTGGAAGGATACGGCTCCTCCTTTTTTGAAGAGTTGTGGAGATCCAAAGGCATGAAGATCCGCTACCACAGGTACCGTCTGTGAATCTAAATAAAGTGGCCATCATCCAACTGGACGCACGTCCCTCCTCCTCGTTGCAATGGGGTGAAGTGAAGCCGCAAGTGCTGAAAGAGATCGCCTCCGGAAAAACTGTGCTCTGGCATCTCAATTTCGGCCTCTTTTCTGGATTGCCCAAGCCTTTGGAAAATCAGGAACAATTTTTGACCCTATCCCTAGCCATCGACCATTTCAAAGAAGCAGTCTGGAAAGAATATCACCGATTTAGCCGCGGCGTACTTCTCTACAAAGGCTCGTCCGATGTGCAACTCCCTATAGATCTCTCTTCATTCAACGGGATCTCAAAAGGACTGCAAGCAAGAAATGTGTGCGCCAATTACCTAACTCAGCTCTCCGCTGCCATTCCGGACGAAATCCAGCCCTACATTCTGTTTGACCAAGCAGCCCAAGACTCCTTGCTGCACATCCTCGCAGGCGATCCCGATCTATACGGCCGAATTGTGCCTCTTTACGCCAATGAAGAAGGGTACGCTTGCGAAGAAGAGCGAGAAACCGCCGTGCTCATGCCTCCCATCGACGAAATGCGCGAGGAAGTCTTAAGACCTTTTCAAAAGATACTTGAAATACTTCCTCAACCTTACAAAAAAATCCCCGAATCGAGGCTAATCAGCTGCTGGCACGGTCTGGACCACCTCATCTATTCCGAATCAGCCCTCTCCGCCCACGGAAGAAGGCAACTCAATGGCTTTATCGCCGCCGGCGGCGAAGCCATCGAACTGAATCTTGTTCAAAATATGTAACTATGTTACAATGATGATAGGATGGTAACACCTATAGATCATTTGGAATGATAAAGAGACCGCACGCCCATCACAATTGACCGATCTACTATCTCAAGTTCGAGACTGTGTTGCGATGCACGATATAGAGAAAGTCGCCATGCTAGAATCAGGCAAGAAGAGAGGTGCATTGATTTGCCTGATGTGCTTTTTGTGTTAAAGAATGGATATCATGAAAAACGTAAGTCATCTTTTGATGAGGTTTTTCAAGTTTGGAAATATGCTATTAGAGGCAGTACTTTAGATGGGATTGACATTCGTATCATCGTGAGTTTTGATGATGATGGAATGTTGATAATTACAGTAATGCATGTTGTGAAATTTGGTGACGTATGAAAAAAGATAGAATGGTGGAAACATTTATTTATGAAGGGTTGGGATTTCCCATTGAACTTGTGAACGCTCCAATGAAAAAGGTGTTTGGAGCATGGGTTTTGGACGTTAATTTGAGCCAGCTTCAGTTGAAAGTTTTGCATCTATTAGTTCATAAGCACTCGCCTCTTCAAGCCGGCGAATTGCGTTTTATTCGCAAATATTTCGAAATGACTACTACGGCTTTTGGCGAGGTTTTTGGCATGTCTCATGTGGCTGTTCTTAAATGGGAAGGGGGGCAGCTGCCTTCTGCCGCTTTGGATGTGTATATTCGCATGTTCGTTATGGGGCAATTGCGTGCAAAAAACGAAGAATTCGGAAAGTTGTATCATCAAGTAAGCCTTGCAGAACTTGCTCAATCCAAAAAAAGGAAGCAAGCTTACGAACCTTTAGTTTTAGACGCCTCTCTTAAGCTATACTCCTCTTAGTTCAAAATGAGAATTTAGGCAAGCGTGAAAGCTCCCGCGGTTGAACGATCGAAAATTCTTTCGTATAAAGTTATACGTGCAAATTTTCGATCGATCAACCCCGGGGCTTTGACGCAGCCTAAATTTCCCATTTTGAACTAAGAGGAGTATATA
>JBKEAL010000235.1:0-5094 GCA_047972195.1 Parachlamydiaceae bacterium | reverse complement strand
TTCCCAAATGTTGCGCTTGTTTAATTCGTCGACGGCAAACTTGATCGAATCCAATGTCGCTTCAATCTTGTCGGAAAGTTCTTTGAACTCTTTGAGTGTTTCCTCAACCGATCCGGTTTCATTCGCGTAGATGATTTCTTCAGTTACGAGCCGAGGTTTTTGCCCCGGTTTGGCTGCTTGAGGGGTGATCTCGACTGATTTTTCTCCAAGAAGTCCGGAAGTCCTCAACGAAACCTGGTCTGTGTTGTACGCATTGACTTTTGAGTCGAGCTTCAAAACCAGTTCATAGATGTAAACAAACCCGTCCTTGCCTGCTTTTCGCGCCTCTTGTGGCTCCTCAATATCTCGGATCTCAACCACTTCTCCAACGGGTTTCCCGCCATAGGTAACTCTCGTTCCTGTGCTGACTTTATCGATGTTGGCAAAACGAACGCGCAATGTTTGAGCATCATCGCCTACAGTGGGATGTAGAAAGAGGATGACAAAAACTACAAGCAAGCCTGCAGCAAAGACAAAGAGTCCAATCAGAATGTTTTTTATCGGGTCGTTCATCTTAAGTTCTCTTCGGTTAGGATCGCATTTTCGAAAAAGCTATGCAAGAGCGGATCGTCGATTTTTAAGAATTCTTCTTTAGGCGCAATGTGTAAAATTTTTCCTTCGTGGTGGAAAGCGATGCGGTCTCCGATTTCCAATGCCGAGCGGATGTCGTGAGTGACGACGATCGCAGTCGGGTGCAGCTCTTCTTGCGCTTTGGTGATCAATTCGTTGATCTGCATCGCAGTGATTGGATCCAGGCCGGTAGTGGGTTCATCGTAGAGGACGATGCGAGGTCTATAGATGATCACCCGGGCAAGCGCCACTCTTTTGCGCATGCCTCCTGAAAGATCGGACGGCATTTTTTCTTCAGTGCCTTCCAGGCCGACCAACTTCAGCGCTTCAGCCACACGCTGTTTGATCTCCGATTCTATTAAGCCTTTCTCATGCTGTCTCAAGTAGAAAGCGACGTTTTCGTAAACGTTCATCGAGTCAAAGAGGGCAGCGCCTTGAAAAAGCATGCCCATTCTTGGGGTCATTTTTAGCCTTTGAGAGATCGTCAGATCGGAGATATTTACTCCATCGATTTCGACATAGCCCTTATCCGGTTTTTCGATTCCGATGATCTGTCGAAGCAGAACGCTCTTGCCAACTCCCGATCTTCCTAAAATGACTAACACTTCGCCGTCGAAGATTTCGAGGTTCAATCCCTGCAATACTTGAAGGCGGCCATAAGCTTTCCAGAGATCGTGTACTTTAATCATTGCTCTAACCAGTCGTTAATGTATGTGTAAGAGTTGTTCAAGAAGAGGGTTAAGAGGAAGTTGATAATCAGGATAAATGAATAACAGATCACAACGCTTTGCGTGGTCGATTTACCTACGCCCGCTGCACCGCCTTTCGTTTGCATGCCTTTAAAGCAGGAGATCGTCACGATTATGATGCCGAATACGAACGCCTTTACGATGCCGCTGAAGAAGTCAAAGAGTTTGATATGTTCAGGCAGAGGATCCAGGAAGACATTAGGAGGCATATTGTAGACGTACACAGCAACAATATATCCACCCAAGATCCCCATGATGCAGCTAAAGACAGTAAGGAGCGGCATCATCGTGAAACCGGAAATAAAGCGCGGTGCGACGAGGTAGCTCTGAGGATTTACACCCATAGAACCCAATGCATCGATCTGCTCAGTAACGCGCATTGTTCCCAATTCCGCGCACATGGACGCACCCACACGTCCTGTGACCATGAATGCCGTCAGCACAGGTCCAAGTTCAACCAACATCGATTTTGCTACCATCAAACCTGTCGCCGAGGCAAGTCCTTTATCCGACAGCTGGAAGAACGATTGCGCAGCCAACACCATTCCCGTCGACAGCCCCGTAATAGCAACCACAGGAAGGGACAATACGCCGATATCATACATCTGATCCCGAATGAGCTTGAGTTGCGGAGGCTTGTATAACGTAATGCTCAAAACGGACAATACAAAAACGGTATATGCGCCCAATGCGTTAAAGAAGTTGAGTAGCAGGTCGAATAGTTGCATTCGCCCATCATAAAAGAATGCAAAAATTTACACCAGCTTCAGACTTTAAGCTAAAGTGAATCTACTGAGATTTCAGCAAGAACTGTAGGAATTTTGCCGCAGAATCCCATTTCTCAAATACAATTTGTCCGTTTAAAATTGACATAAATCTAAGTCAATTTGAACTCATCGATTTTGGCTTTAAGGTCTTTGTCTGCAACGAGTTCATCCAGTTTGAAAGGGGCTCTTGTAGCCGGGTGCTCCGACAACATTTCCCAGGTGGACAGATCGTAAATATAACCGGGCGTTCCAGGATGGTGATGGGGGTTTGTCATGAGTTCGCCAGTAATGTTGTCGAGATATTCTTCAGGAATATTCACGAGCCCGATCACCTTGTTCTCAAGTTCTGCGATTCGTTTTCCGGTCGCTTTCAAACTTTTCAATACTTCGGAAGCGCGTTTTAATTTTGGTTCGAAGTAATCGATCATTCTTTTTTCATGTTCTTTATTGGTTGAGAGCTTTAGAAGCATCTTTTGCAGTGCTTCGCCGGATTGCTGGTAAGTTTGAGCGTTCAGGTTTGTCTTATGGACAACGGTTTTCCAGGCTTTGTTCAGCGCCTCAAAGTTCTCTTGGGTTTTCTCGGTTTTGAAGCGGCGCATCAGCTTGCTGATTCGATCCATAGTTTGATCCCACTCTGTGAGGGATTCCGGCTCTTTAAACAGATCGTGAGCAATATAAGCTTCCTTCTGTTTTGTCGTTGCAAATAATAGAAATTCACGGTGGATTTGCACAGCTTGCGACTTCAGATGTCGGACAAATGCCTCTTCAGGAATTAAAGGAATGGAGGAAGCCATTTGCGCCTCGTCCATGAGAAAAGTATAGGCAAGCAACGTATCAGGGTCAGCATCTGCAAGAGAAGCAAGCGTATGAAAAGCGATGGCAGCAAAAAGATCTTCAAGAGGAACAAGAAGGTTATCGCGAGCCTGTGGATCCATTTCGTCGAGAATTTCTTCTGCGATCTCTTTGAGAACGTCAATTATGCTATCTGAGAATTGGTCAAACACAACTTTTCTTTCAAGCCATTTAGCTCTTGTTTTTTCGGGTATCTCATGCACAAATTTGAAGATTTGATCCGGTGGAAATAAGGGCAAAAGCGCCATTTTATTTTCTGGTGGCAACTGTTCCAATATATTCAAACTTTTCAACTCCGGCACAATTTCTTCTTTCAAGTTACGGATAAGAAATGAGGCTAGATCAGGGAATCTTTGAACAATTATCTTCAAAGATTCGGAATAATCGTCTTTGCCTCTAAGTTCTGTAAATATTGCCTTAATTTTTTCTGGATCTTTTCCTCGTCTAACCAGGTTATCCATTTCGAATAAGCTGAATAGGGGAATGCGTTCGCGATATTCGATCAGTTTTTCTTCCGGTATGTCCAATTTGAATAATAGACAGAGGTAGTCCCATGTTTCATATGTCATGTCCTGAAGGGTTTGTACTTTTTCATCAAATATCTGTAGGATATCCGTGACGATTTGTTCATACGCATTCGGAGCAATAATCAATTCATCGGAAATTTCCGGTGTGAATTGCATGAGAGTGTAAGCTGTCTGCATGTCTTGAATTTCAAAGGCATCGCAGTCTATCTCAAGCGCTTCGATGCTAGGTAGATCTCTCACGCTATGATTAAAGTTGGGGCAGTTAACAATGGATAGTGAAACAAGGTTTGGTAAATCATGGATGCTTTGGTTAAAAACTTCGCAATCATGAATGGTGAGCTTCTTAAGGTGTTCTAATCCATAAATGCTCTGATTGAAAGCATCACAATGATAAATATCGAGGGTTTCAAGCTTATTTAGGAGAAGTAACACAGCACCATCAATGCCGCTATGTGCTAAAATTAAAGTATTTAGATTCTCTGCGTGTTCCAATAACCGATCTACAAATGCATAGGAAAGCGTGCTATTTCTTAGATCGAGATAAGTGATCCATGGCGCCACCTTGAGCAGCTCTTCCGATGAAAGACCTAAAGACTCGATCGATTTTTTTTGATCGGAAATGTAGACGCCAAGTGACTCATAATAAAGCGCTTCATCCAGTCCTTTAAATTCGCGTATTTCTTTTGGATTTAAATGTTTTGCAGAATTAGCCACAGCGTCAATCGCCGTTTTAACTAATCCTTCTCCTTTCCCCGTGGCCTCAATGCGCTTCACCGATTGAAGAAAACGTGCGACTTCCTGAATATCTGCACCGGAGACAAGGCCTAAATTTTCACTCACAAACCTTTCAATTTTTTCTCGTGTTGCTAATTCTTTATCCGGTCGGGTTCGTAGCTTGCCTTCCGCCTTCTCTAAATAGTCATTTAATTGTGCAAAGTTATGAACAGAAATTTTCATGATTTACCTATTATTGTAGTGTAATATTATTATAACAGTTTATTTTAATTAATTTTAAATTAAATGAGTTTATTAATTCATCTTATTGATTATAATATGTTTAGATCGGCCGCTGCGTTTATTCTTTTCGCTATAGATAAGAATTCAGAGATTCTTGTAATCTTCATGCATGCAACAACGAACAAACTCAGAAGCTTTTTTAAAGACCATTTCGCACGTCAATCCCGGCGGCGACAAATCTCCTGTGAGAAGCTGCCTTGCAGTGGGCGGTAAGCCGTTGGTGGCCTCGTATGGGATCAATGACATTCTGTATGACTTAGACGACAATCCCTATATCGATTACTGCGGGTCATGGGGTGCATTGATTCATGGCCATGCGCATCCGGCGATTGTCAAGGCTGTACAGGAAGCAGCTGCAAAGGGCACTAGTTTTGGTGTGACTAATCCGAATGAGGAGAAGCTTGCGCGGAAAGCCATCTCAATGATGCCTTCGATTGAGAAGATCCGCTTTGTGTCGTCTGGTACGGAAGCGACGATGAGCGCTGTGCGTTTGGCGAGTGGTTTTACTGGTCGCGACTTGATTGTGAAGTTCCATGGACACTACCATGGCCATGCCGATTTCTTTTTGGTGCA
>JBKEAL010000183.1:0-1524 GCA_047972195.1 Parachlamydiaceae bacterium | reverse complement strand
TCTTGGTTTCGATCGCCATGCTCGGTTTGTGTTCATCCAGCCATTCAGCGTAGTCCGGGCGTTTTACTACCACGCGTTTGGTCGCCAGTAATAAAGCCGGTGCCAGCAGGCTATCAGCATCGTTATCTGCCCCGACCAAGGATTGAAATACGCGCATCTCTTTTTTGACCAGCGCACTTTTCTTTTTGTTTTCCGGGTGTGGATACATAGGATCGAGGTAGACCACGTCCGGGCGTTCAAAGGCGGCATCTTGCGCCAACTGTTGCAGCGCAGAGTGACTCGAGGCGTGCAGCAACGTCACGCGCTCACTGACCCACGGGCCGATTTCTGCATCCAGTTTGGCGCGCATCAGGCCATCGTCCAGCAAAGCTGCGACCACCGGGTGACGCTCCACCATCTGCACTTTGCAGCCCAATGACGCCAGCACAAACGCATCGCGGCCAAGACCTGCTGTGCCATCCAACACGGTTGGCGTCACACCTTTGTTCAGCCCCGCTGCTTTGGCGATAGCCTGACCTTTACCGCCACCGAATTTACGGCGATGCGCCACGGCACCGCTGACCCAGTCGACGTAAATCGCTCCGAGTTTCGGTTCATCGGTTTTACGTAGCTCTAAACGCTCCGCCGTCAGCACCAGCGCAAACGGACTGCTGGCATCGTGGCTTAAATGCCAGCGCTTGGCGATACGTTGCAGTTCTTCAGCACGTTCGCGGACTTCACAAATCAGTTGTAGCTGCAAAGGTCTCACTCCAGAATCGAGGGGTCAAATCGGCCGCCAGTGTAGCCGATTTTACGCGTGGCGGCTAAGCCTTCTGTGCGGTCAGCAATTGTTCAACCAGCTCGTCAATCGGCTGTGGTTTACCAATCTGATAACCCTGCGCAAAGTGAACGCCGATCTCTCGCAGGCGCTGCAAAATCGCGTCGTTTTCGACAAACTCGGCCACGGTTTGCTTGCCCATCTGGCGGGCCAGATCGTGAATCGAACGTACCATCAGGTGATCCATCTCATTCACATCAATGTCGCGCACAAACAGGCCGTCGATTTTGACGATATCAATCGGCAGCTTCTTCAGGTAACCGAATGATGACAGCCCAGAGCCAAAGTCATCCAAGGCGATTCGGCAGCCGAGCTCTTTCAGGCGACTGAACAGAGCAATGGCTTGATTGAGGTTTCGCATCGCGGCGGTTTCCGTGATCTCAAAACAGATTTTGCTGCATGGCACGCAGCTGCTTTGCAGGCGCGCGATCAGGTTATCGATGAATTCTGCATTCCCCATCGAGTGGCCTGAGAGGTTAATCGAGCACAAACCCAGACAAGCCAGTGCCTGCGGGCGAGTTTCAAACCAGCGCAGCGTCTGCTCCACCACCTGTTTGTCCAGCAAATGCGCCACGTTATAGCGCTCTGAAGCGGGCACAAAAATCCCCGGTGATACGTACTCGCCGTCGGCGTTTTTGATCCGCACCAGAATCTCAAAGTGCATGCCTGGCTCATCGGCATTGAGCGCCAGTATTTGCTGGGCAAAC
>JBKEAL010000159.1:0-1551 GCA_047972195.1 Parachlamydiaceae bacterium | reverse complement strand
CAATGCTGCTTCGAATACATGGTTGGTACCAAATGTAGAATATGCACTATAATCTTTCAATGGAACTTTTTCAAGTTCGTCCAGGTGTTTGATTTTCTTACCGAAATAAGTTTGCTCCAGTTTTGTCCTTTCATTTACTTTCAGCAACAGACATGTATTGTCCGTTGTTATTGTTATATAATCATTTGCAAATACCCCAATAGAAAACAGAAGGCATAATGTTGTAATCAGTTGTCTCATTTTTCAATATTGTTTAATATTAGTTGACTATCCAAATGGTTTATATCCAGCTCCCTAACTTTTTCCAGATATTCTTTTGCTTTCTTTAAATTTCCAAGTCCCAGATGACCGAGACCCATCACATAATAACAGTGTATCTGGTTACGGACGTTCAAATCATCTTCCCAGATAGCAAGGTCAGGCAAAGAAACCGCAAAATAATCGATACGGCAGTTATCAAACAAATGTTTTTCACCATGGTCTACCAGTTTATTGTAGCGACTATGTGCTTTATCGGTATTTCCAAGAGCTTTCCAGGCTAATCCCTGATAGTAAATCTTATCCGGTTGCTGGTCGTTATAGAAGAATGCCTGTTGTGGCTCAGATGAACCAACAGTAGCTTTCTGCAGGAAGAACTGAGCTTTTTGTTCATCTCCTAGTCCTTTATATGCAATGCCTTTGTAATAGTCGATATCGTTTTCTTCTGCATTTGCCAGCTTGCCTTCACCCAGATTGTGAGGATAAGAATCAATCTCATGCAGAAGAACCAGAGCTTCTTTATATTGTTTATCACTGATAGCTACTTTGGCTAATTCTACACGACAAACTGTATATTGTTTGGTAATCTTACCTTCGCCACCTTCCCATGGATGGAAGTTACGATTTGTTATAAGGCTCATAGCCTCTTTATATCTGCCTAACTGATTATAAAGAGTGATTCGTTCTATACAAAGGTCGTCGCGCTGCTCTGTCAGTTCAGGATATTTTTCGAGTAAAGCGAGGCGTTCGGTATGAGAAACTCCCATTTTTTTATATAGCTGGTCGAGTTCCATCAACAGACGTGAATCAGTAGTATCTATGGCAAACGCTTTCTCCAGAAGTTCTTTCGCTTCCTGTTTTTTATCATATTTATTATAGTATGCCAAAGCAAGATTACGCAATACAGTAGGGAATTTATCATTCAGTTCCATAGACCTTTCCCAGCATGACCGAGCCTCGTCGTACTGGCGGGCAGCATACCAGAAGTTACCAAGATAATATGGAGCAAGGGAATCCGAAGGGTTTACTTTCATAGCATCTTGCAATATATTCACTTCTTCTATACGGTTAGGGAAACACCTGTCAGGAGACATTTGCGATGCTTTCACATAGTAGTTCTTCGCTTTGGCTGTGTCGCCCGATTGTGAAGCAAAATAACCTAATGTATAATATACCATCGGATAAACATTATCCTTATCTGTAATACAGTATGTTAATAATTGGATTGCTTCGTCATACATTCCACCACCTGCAAAGTCAAGCGCATATTCTATATAAGGGTGGGTTGCACCT
>JBKEAL010000156.1:0-10671 GCA_047972195.1 Parachlamydiaceae bacterium | reverse complement strand
GCGCCCATGAAGAGATGAAGGGACTTTAATGTGCCTGTGGCACCTGCCTTTACCTTAATGGGCACTACTTCATTGTGATGCTGAATGAGGTAATCGACTTCGGCGGAGGAGCCTTTTTCTTCGCGGTGCCAGTAATAGAGTTCAGGTTCCATGTAGGGAGGAAAAAGGGTTCTCAGGCTTTGCCCGACAGCTTGTTCGGCAACGCCTCCCTTATTGATTAATACGATCTCATCGGTCATGTGGATTTGTTCGTAGGACAATCCTAGCGCTGTTGTGCATAGTCCCACATCAAGTAAAAGGACTTTTAGGTATTTTTCGAGCAAGTCTGCTCCTAATGGGATGCCGTTGCCTCCGCAGCCTGTTACTCGATGACAGACTTTTGCCTTACATAAGAGATCGAGAGCTTTTTTAATCGGAGCAATTTGCACATGGGGATTCACTTTGGTGTAGACAAATTTTTCACCTAAAAGTTTGGGAACCGCTAAGAGAACCTCTTCTAGTCTTTCGGGAGCACTTCTTCCGCGATATTTCGTTATATCGTCTCGATAGGTAGCTAACAGATCGTGCTGGATTTTACTAACTTCTTGAAGGGATCGTTTGCTAATCCACGAGGAAACGGCCGCAGGCATACCTCCAATGTAAATATATTCCTTGAACATCCCTGTCAGGTTTTCATGAATCGCAAGTGGAATTTCTTGATCCCACTGGAATTGTTTTAGATAAGATACAAGATGGGGTTTTCCGGAAGCTGTCAAAAATTCCTCAAAGGAAAATGGCTCCATGTACATATACCCGATGCGCCCTACAGGCATACTAAAGGTGTGGTCTTCCAAAACAAATTCCAATAAAGAGCCTGCAGCAATTACCGGTAATCGAGGCATGTCTTCGGCAAACCAGCGCAATTTAGCAAGAATTTCAGGAACTGCCTGGATTTCATCTAAAAACAAAATGGTATTGTTCAGATCGATTTCGACGTCAAATTGTGCAGATAAATTCAGTAGTATTTGGTGTGGTTCGTTAGAGGAAAATAATGAAGCGAGAGTTAGGTTTTTTTCAAAGTTGAATTCGAGGAGGTGCTTCTTATGCAGTTCAGCAAATTTTCGCACCAGCCAGGTTTTGCCTACTTGCCTAGCTCCTCTGATCACAAGCGGTTTGCGGTTTTCGTTCTTAAGCCATTCCTCTAAAAATTGTAGTCGCAGTCGTTCCAGAATCCCAAAATAACAGAGGTTTACTTGTTATGTCAACATAAGAACCGGCTCTTTTTCTGAGCAAGTCACCAAAAGAACCGTCTCTTTTTGTGACTTCAATAAAATAAACCACAGAGGAGTGCATAACCAATCGAAGGGGTAAGATTTCACTAAATAGGGTAATTTCTTGTTTATTTTACCTTATTCTAGCGCTCAATACCCTACTTTGTAAGAATTTATTCAAGAGATTGAAGACACGACTCATAGCGAATGAGAGGATATAAAGGAAATGCGGAGGGAGAGGGAGTTTCTCATTTGTGACTTCAATGAAATAAACCACAGAAAACGACAGGGAGAACACAGAGGGAAGAGATGGATATTCGTTTTGACAAACAATTACTTTTTATTTAATAATATCATTCATAATTAGGATTTTGATGAGTGGTTTATGGATATTAATGTAAAAGACACTTATAACTTATTCTTTCACCCCTTCAAGGGTGAAGGCCCGACTAAGAAAGGATTGGGTCGTCTTGCTGCCTCTGTTGCCATTTTTATCGGCACAATAGGAATTTATCATTTGGTTGTTGGAAGCATGCAAAAATGGCGTATTACACATCCCGGCGAGGGAGAAAGGGTAGGCGAAGTTTTTCAGGGTGTCTATGGCTCCCAGGCAGCGAGTCCAGCCGAGGCGTTTTTTGCAAGACACCCTCAAGTGATCCGCCCTAGCATGTGGAAAGAATGGGCAGAGGAAGCCGGCATTGAGATACAAACGGTCACTGATGAAGAAGCTTATGATGCTTTACCCAAGAATATGGAAGAAATTCTAGAATCGCCTTGCAGGATTTTTGGTGGAGACAAAACAGTAGAACAAACCCGCATGCATGCCTATATTCCTCCAGGACTAAAGGCTGAAGAAATGGGTAAAATTCTCAAAACGAGATTCCCTAAATCCAAAGCAGGCTATCGGTTTGCTTTGAGTCCAATTCTCAGAGAATCATTGATGGACTACACAACTCTTGGGGGTTGGATGGAAATGACGAAGGACATGATTCCCGGAAGTAGAAATCAGACTTATGAAGAACAGCGGAAAATGATCAAGGCTCTTTGCAGCAAGGATGAGCTTTATGAAGTACCTACGACCTTGGAAGTAATAGCCTGCTCCCTGTCTTGGTATTTTTATTGTGGTGAACGTTTGTTAGGCGATGCACCATGGACTTATACACGGTGCCAAGAGTTAGTTGAATTTGATCGTGTAATTGTTGGGGGCTTTACTCCAGTTGGGCTATGCGTCGTTAACGCTGAAGTCTCCAACAACCATATGGGTGTTGCGGCCATGCGGAAGTTGTCTTAAATCAAATGACTCAATGCTGAAGAATAGCAGGCGGAACCGTGATAAATGTTGATCAGGGCTTGTCTGCGATTGCGTGGTTTTGGTCGTACAACGATATCAATATCTTGTCCCAGCCTATTTAAGAAATGGAGAAGTCTTTCGACAGAAAAGCCATCTAATTTGCGTCTGATTAAATCAGAGACTTTCGGTTGGTTTATTCCCATCGCTTTGGCGGCAGCAGTTTGAGTGAGCTTTCTCTTTTTAATGATTTGTTCAATTTCCCAGACTAACTTAGCCTTCGTTAGTTCTTCTTCAGGGTTATCAATTCCTAGATCCGCAAATACGTTGCCAGAGCTTTTTTCCCATTCGATTTCTTCAGATGAATTTTCTTTCTTTTTAGTCATTGTTTTCTCGCTTTGGGCTATCGAAACTCTCTTTGTATTTCATGTGAGCCCATTTAAGTCTCTGTTTAACTAAATCCATTTCGTGTTTAGGTGTAGCTATGCCCGTTTTGGATTTCTTTTGAAAAGCATGCAACACATATACGACTTCCTGAAATTGAACAGTATACATTGTTCTAAAGGTTCCATTGCCATCGTTCAGGACAATCTCTAAGACTTTAGCTCCACCAAATCCTTTGAGTGGTTTTGCATCTCCATGCATTTCACCTCTTTGAGCCATATATAGTGCATGTCCCATTTCCTTTCTAATACTCATGGGAAATTGTATAAGATCCTTTTTGCTGGAACCAATCCAATCTAGCTCTTTCATTATTTCAGTGTTCCTCAACCAGCTTATGACTAATTATCCCATTTTGGGGATAATTAGTCAACAAAAGAACCGTCTCTTTTTGTGACTTGCTCTCTTCCTCGTTGTGGTCTCTCTATTGCTCTCTGTGGCTTTTAACTATTGGCGGGAGGCTTTGATTTCGCGCCATTTGCGGACCATTTGGGCGGCGACGGGGGCAGCTTCTTTTCCGAAGTGGCCATACTTTAGGTAGACGATGATGACGAGTTCGGGTTTGTCGTAGGAGTGGGGGACGTCGCCATCGAAAGAGATACCGCCGAACCAGACGTGGGTGTAGAGGTTGGTGCCTTCATGTTCATCCATATCCATGCGCTCGACGACTTCTGAGGTGCTGGTTTTGCCGATGATCTGGTTTTTTAGATCGATGTAGTCGCTGATGGCGTCGGGGTGGTTGTTGTATAGTTTTGAGAGAGACCAGATGCTTTTAGCCTGTGTGTATTTGACGACTTCATGCATGGAGTCGAAGAGGAAGTGCTGTAGGTCTTTGGGCATAGGGACGGTGCTTGTGATGGTGCGGATCTGTTTTTCTACGACGCCTTTGTTTTGGTTTAAGTCACGTGGGGTTAAGAGGGGAAAATCGATGCCTAGGGCTTGCAGCGCGTTTTGTTTGTCGTAGGGCGGGGGAAGGGAAAACCATTCATCTTGATGGTTCGTGCGCATGCCGGCCATGGCGTGGATGATTTGTGGCTTGAGCAGTTCGCCACCATTGGCTAGGGAGCTGAGCATGACGGCTGCTTGCAACGGGGTGACGACCAAGGTGTGCTGGCCGATGGCTGTGGCGTAGAGGCCTGTGCGGTTGGTGCTTAGGTCTTGAGGCAGTTTCCCTTTGATTTCACCTGGGAGATCGATGCCTGTTTTTCTACCGTATCCGAAGGCCGCTGCAGTTTCGATAAGATCGTCGGGGTTTTTTAGAACTTCAATTGTCAACAAGGCAAAGTACAAGTTGCTAGAGGTTGTTATCGCCTGTTTTAAGTCGATTTTACCCAGGTTTGAATTACTGCTTCGGGGGATTCTTCCGCCTTTGTAAATCTGTGGGATCGGTTTTCCTGCTGCGTTGTAACCGACATAGGTTTGCTTGCCCGCTTTAAAGACCTGGTCTGTCACTTCGATCGGATTGGATTTCTTAAGCTTAAAGGGGATGCTGTCATTGGCTTGCACCAACGCTTCGTAGGCCGTGATCAGCTTGAAGATCGATCCGAGCGTAGCCGCCTGCCTGAATGCGTTTGATCGAGCATAACCATATCCGTAGGTAGGGTAGAAAGCCTGCGCTAGGTGCTTTTCGGTCTTTGGAGCGCCGCGGTTTCTTAAGCCTCGATAGTTGCCTAATAAAGGTCTGTTTAAGTCTTGGAAAGAGCGAAGGAGAAGTAAATAGTCGTTGGCTATTTCAGGGCTTAATCCTTTTAAAGAGGTTTGGAGCGTTTTATAGGCATTTAACCAAGAGGTTCCTGGATGTGCACCCTTTTCTAGTTCATTGTGGAGAAGAATAAATTCTTCAAAGAAAGGAGACAGGGTCGCATCTTCTATTTTACGGCCGAGAATAAGTGCCTGAGCAAATGCGAGTCGATGGTTGTCCCAAAACTCTGCAAACATGGTGTTTTCCTGGTCGTCAAGGTAATCTAAATAAGGCTTTTGGTAGCTCTTGGAAGCTTTTTCAATAGCCCGTTTTTCTTTAAGGAACGTTTTTTCATTTTCGGCTCTCCACACTTTAAAGAGATGGTCGTGGTGCAATTCCTTTATACGAGGCTTGATCGCTTCTTGAATGATGTAGAATGCAGCCTCAGTATCTCGGAAATCATTAATTGAGGTGTTTCCTTTCTTCTTTAATAGCTCCGGAGTTAAGCGCGAGTGGTCTAAGGCGAGCCTGCAGCAGTCTAGAAATAGGAGTTTGTTGTAAGAAGTCTCAAGGAACTGAAGCTGCTTTCCTAAGGGGTCTGACGAGTCTCCTTTACTCCACTCTTTAAGGTTAATTTCTTTGGATTGCAATGTCTCTAGGTTCTTGAGGATTTCAGAGACATTTTTGATCGTACCTTGCGTTTTGAACCATTCGAGAATCGGATGGTGTTCCGGTAGCAATAGCTGAAGATAGAATTCGAAGGTAAGCCATTTCTCTTCCTGATAGAAACTATCGCTCGTTTTATCGTATCTTTCCCTGTCCAGCGGCCGTTTATGGTTCCACAGATCTGCTAAATGTCCTTCGCTTTCAAACCATTGCCGAATTTTGCCGAGTTTTTGCGCTTTTTCTTCTGCTTTGGCGGAAGGGATGAAGTCGTTGGGGTCAAACCGTGGATAGGTGGCGAGAGCAACGATCTCTCCTGTGTTGGGGTCCATGGCGACAATGCCGCCGCCTTTAATCCAAGGCTGCTTTTGATTTTTGACTTTTTTCCCATGGGCTGTTGAGCGGGTCACGCGGATTTCTTCGTTTTGCGCGAGCAGTTTTTCTGCGTATTCCTGCAATTCTTGGGAGATGGACAACAAAATTCGTTTGCCGGGAATGGGGGATTTCCCTCCGGGAAGCTCTTTAAGTAAATTGCCTTTAGAGTCAGTGTAGTAGCTTTTTTTGCCTTGATAGCCTCGCAGCTCCTCTTCAAAGAGCATTTCGATCCCCGTCTTTCCTACGAGATCCTGGGCTGTGTAGGCAAGTTCCTCTAATTCGCGGACTCGGGATAGCACTTCCGAGCGAGAAGGGTAGCCTTCAGGAAGAGGCTCCACTCCGCTATTTTCATCGTCGTATAGAAAGGCTTTTAACCCTTTTAGTTCTGTAAGAATTTTTTCATATTCCTCGCGGCTGATGGCGCCTAGATAGCCCACGATATCGCATCCACACTTGCCTTTGGGGTATTCGCGCTTTGAATAGGTTGCGATCTGAAGGCCAGGCCAGTCTTTTTCTAGGATTTTCAGTTTAGCGTACTCATCTTCGCTGAGTTCTTCCTTCAATACGTAAGGCAGATTGTAAAAGAGAGCTGCTTTTGAATAGATCAGATCTTCTACTCTTTCGGGATCTTGAGAGAGTTCCTTTCCAAGTAGCTCTGAGAGGTTGCGAATGTACTCTTTTCTCGGGGAATAGCGGGTTTTTTGGCCTTTTTCGTCCAGTTTCCATGCGGAGGAAGGAAAGTGCTTCATCGGAGCGTAGGAGACCTGCGCCTTGTAGGCTGTTTTGTTGATCGCCAGAGGGGCGTTGAAGCGGTCTCTTATAGTGGCCCGCTTGGCGCTTTGGACGACCACTTTCCGTTGAGGCTTCCTCGATTCTTCGAACTTTTCGTCGTAGAGGACGAATTCTAAATACCACACCCTTAGGGCGACAATGATGAGACCGATCAAAATGCAATTCAAGACGACGTTTGCTTTTTCAGGGATCGATTTTTGAGGGCTATTTGGCCTTGGTCTGCGTCTTCTTTGAGTCATTTCTTGCGGATAATCCCTGTTTAATGGTAATATTCATATCACCTTTGCGCCTGTAGTTCAATGGTAGAACAGTAGCCTTCCAAGCTACGAGTGTCAGTTCGATTCTGATCAGGCGCTCCATTTTTTAACCAAGACCGAAATCCGGCTTTGGCCGGATGCCGTCGTCAACATAAAGGGACAAGGCTTGGCACAAGCACCTACAATTAAAGAATTATTAGAAGCTGGAGCTCATTTCGGGCACCAGACGCACCGTTGGAACCCAAAAATGAAGCGATTCATTTTCGAGGAGCGCAACGGATTATACATCATCGACTTGGCAAAAACACTTCAATTGATCAGATCCGCTATGGAAGTCGTTGAAGATGCAGTAGCTAAGCATCAATCGATCTTGTTCGTCGGCACCAAAAAGCAGGCAAAAGCTGTCATCCGAGAGCTAGCTGAAGCGAGCGGCGAATTTTACATCGTCGAAAGATGGCTCGGTGGTTTCTTGACTAACTTGCAAACCATCCGCAAGTCTGTGAAGAAGCTCGAGCAGATCGAGAAAAGAATTTCTACCGGAGCGGAAGGACTGACCAAGAAGGAAGTCTCCTTGCTGACAAAAGATCAGCTGAAACTGGAGAAGAACCTGTCCGGCGTCCGTTCGATGAGAAAACCTCCAGGGTTGATCATCGTCGTCGATCCAAGCAAAGAGCACTTGGCTGTTGCCGAGGCGAACAAGCTGGGCATTCCTGTATTGGGATTGGTCGACACCAACTGCGATCCGGATCCTATCCAGCACGTCATTCCTTGCAACGACGATGCATTGAAGAGCGTTAAACTGATCCTCTCCTGCCTTGCACAGACAATCATCGACAAGAAAAACGAGATGAAAGTCGCAATGGTGAAGGGCGATGAAGAAGAGATCGAAGCAGAAGATGAAGACCTCTTGGCTGCTAAATTCGGCAAAGAAGATGAAGCTTCCGAAAGAAAGGGGGACTAATTATGGGTCAACCGATCACTGCAACTTTGATTAAAGAACTTCGCGACTTGACCGGCATCGGCATGGGCAAGTGCAAAGAAGCTTTGGAAGAGTCCGGAGGCGACATTGAGCTTGCGGTTTCCAACCTGAGAAAGAAAGGGTTGGCAAGCGCAGCGAAAAAAGAAGACCGCGCGGCTAACGAAGGGATCGTCGTATTTGCTGAAAATGGCAATGCAATCGCGATCGTCGAAGTTAACGCTGAAACGGACTTTGTCGTGCGCAACGAGCGCTTCTTAAAGTTTGCTCAGGAAGTGGCAGAAGAAGCAGCAGCAACAGCTCCTGCTGATTTGGCTAAATTCATGGCGCAGAAGTTTTCAAAAGATCCTTCTCTGACTTTAGATGAGTACAGAGCCACAGTCGTTCAAGCGATTGGAGAAAACATTCAAGTGCGACGTGTGACCATCTTGAAAAAAGATGCGGGCAAGTCGGTCGGAATGTATTCCCACTTGGGCGGCAAAATGGTTACGGCTGTAGAGATCACCGGCAACAGCGGTGAAGAATCTTTGGCGAAAGATATCGCAATGCATGTTGCGGCATCTAACCCTGAGTATCTTGCGCCGGAAAGCGTTCCTGCTTCCATCATCGAAAACGAGAAAGAGATTGCTAAGGGACAACTTCAAGGCAAACCAGCAAATATGCTGGACAAGATTGTAGAAGGCAAATTGAATGCTTACTACGATTCCGCTTGCCTCGTAAGACAAAAGTTTATCCGCGACGACAGCTTGTCGATTCAATCGCTAGTTGATAAACGCAGCAAAGAATCGGGCAAACCGCTCAAACTGGTCAGCTTCTTGCGCTGGTCAGTCGGCGGCAACTGATTTGCTCTCGCTCTGACAATAGACCATCAGGAGAATCTCCTGATGGTTTTTTTTTACCTATTCTGTTTTAATAAGGTTATCTTCTACCGGATGTGATTTCAATGGACATGCCCTATAAAAGAATTTTAGTGAAAATCTCAGGCGAGATGCTGCTTGGTGGCCAGCCATTTGGTATTCAGGAGCAAGCGTGCTTGAATCTCGCTAAGACGTTTCAAGAGATGCGCAATTCTGGCCATGAGGTAGCTTGCGTGATCGGCGGAGGGAATATCTTTAGGGGTGTTACCTTAAATAAAATGGGCGTAGAAAGAACGCCTGCAGACCAGATGGGCATGCTTTCGACGCTCATCAACGGAATCGCCCTCCATCAGGCATTAAAATCTTTGGGAGCTCCAAGCCGCTTGGTTAGCGCTTTAGAATGCCCTAAAGTGGCAGAAACATACAACTGGTCAAACGCACTCAGTTATCTTTCTTCAGGCGAAATTGTGATCTTTGTGGGAGGAACCGGAAGCCCTTATTTCACTACGGATACAGCTGCCGCCCTGAGAGCTAGCGAGATGAAAGTCGATGTGCTGCTTAAAGCAACAAAAGTAGATGGCGTTTACAGTCAGGATCCGCATCTTCATCCCGATGCAAAACGGTACGTCGAGATCAGTTACACCGATTATTTAAGCCAAAAACTAGGCGTGATGGATGCAACAGCCGTCGCTCTTTGCATGACCAATAAAATACCGGTTTTTGTATTCTCTATGGAGAATTTAGGAAAGATCAGCATCAATAGCTTGCTCTCTGAAAAAGAGAAAAATGGAACATTAATTAGTTGAGGAATTTATGACCCAAGATATCGACCAATGTAAAACCAAAATGCGTGCGGCCATCGAGCACTTAAAAAATGAGTTGAAATCGATCCGCACAGGGCGAGCGAACCCGGCCATGCTAGAAGGCGTCACTGTAGAAGTGTATGGAGCTCCTGCGCGCTTAAAAGAGATTGCTTCCATCACTGCACCCGATCCCAAGCAATTGGCTGTGTCCCCTTACGATCCCAAAAACTTGAATTCGATCGCTAAAGCAATTGGCAGCGCAAACCTCGGCTTTAACCCCGCTGTCGATGGCCACATCGTCCGCGTCCGCATCCCGATGATGGACGCTAACCAACGCCAAGGCTACGTCAAAATCTGCCATCAGGAAAAAGAGAAGGCAAAAGTCACCATCCGCAATGAAAGACGCAATGCTAACGACCTGCTCAAAAAACAAAAATCTTCCGGCGATATCCCCGAAGACCAATTCAAGAAGTTTGAGAAGCAAGTCCAAGAAATGACCGACTCCTTCTGCAAAGAAGCCGATGACCTGGCAAAAGCTAAAGAAGACGAAGTGATGCACATCTAGAGTTTTAGCGGCGGCTTGGATGTAAGTCCAAGCCGTTATTGAACCCCCAAGACAAATTTTAGGATCATACCTACTTCATGCGATTCCTTCATGGAGAGTGCGCCTGTTTTTTCTCCGAGGCGGGATTTGTCGATCGCTCGCAATTGATCAAGCATGATCTTTCCCTTAATTTTAGCATGACCTTTTATCTCATATTCAAAAGAATAGACCTTTTTAAGATTAGATGTGATGGGAGCTACGATGACTCTGGACGAGTTAGCATTCATCACATCATTGGAAATGATCATTGCAGGTCTGGTTTTTTGAATCTCAGATGCCTGAGATGGGTCAAAGTTGACCCAGAAAATGTCCCCTCTCTTAATAACGGTTTGTTTCATTTAAGCCTTCTCCGTTCAATGAATCCCAAACCTCAATTTCTGCATTTCTGTCCTGATCACTGCTTGCTTCCTTGAATTCGTTAGCTAATCGCATTTTTTCAGCTTCCAGCGCTTTTGCCACCATAGCAGCCACGAATTTACTGATTTGCCTCTTAGAAACGTATAAGTGCAAATCCTTAACGACCTCTTCAGGCAAGCTTAAAGTAATGGGAATGTTTTTCATGTCATTGCCTCCTCTCTACGTTATATTATATAAGTTATACGTATTATGTGCAATACGGGAGGCGAAGGTATTGAATTGTAATGACATAAATTATATAATATAAATATTATCCGGGATTTTTAT
>JBKEAL010000111.1:0-2143 GCA_047972195.1 Parachlamydiaceae bacterium | reverse complement strand
ATACTTGTGAGATTATTTATCGCAAAGAGAACTAAATGAAATGCCATTTTCATTCTGTCTTTCTTTGTGCCTTTGCGGCTTTGTGTTTCATATTCTTTTCTAAAATAATTGAAACACAAAGACACGAAGACACAAAGAAGGGCAAGGGCCTTCTCTTACGTCTCTGAGTTGAAAAGATCCTAATTATTGCAATAAGGAACGTTTTAGTTCGATTTTCGCCATCCAGTAATCCCTAACGGCTGCGATGTATTTGGCTTTTAGGTCTAAAAGCTCAGATTGTGCTTCTATAAACTCTTTCTTGTCGATCGCGCGAACGTCATAGGCATCCTTAGCCATCTCTGCCAGGCGGGTTTGCATTGGTAAAAGTTCCTCTTTGTAGAGTTCTGCGCGCATTTTGTTTAGATGGAGAAGTTCCTTGTTAGCTTTCAGTTCAGCTATAATGGACTGCTCTAAAGCGATCAGCTCTTCGCGTGTTTGCAGATAAGCTGCGTTCCAGCGCAAACAGTCTGCCTGCCCATGATCGAATATAGGGATTTCCCCGGAAATGTTGGGGCCCATCGTGATGTCACCGTCTGAGTCTTGTTGAAATGAAAATCCAATCGCAGCTGCAGACTTTACCCACCAGCAGTTAGCAGGCGCTGCACGTCGAAGGCTTTCCAATTTCCACCTTAATGCTTGCACATCCGCTCTTGCGTCCATAATCAAAGCATCAAAATTGGCTGGGCATGCTTCATCGTCGGGAAAAGGAAGCTGATCGTCTAAAAGATAACCACAGGAAATGCCAAGCGTTGTTTCAAAGGATTTTCTGATCATCGCCTCTTGTGCCCTGGCGAGTAGCCATTCTTCTTTTTCCAGACCGCATTTCATCTTTGTAGCAACAAGCTCTCCAGGCAGCACTCCGCCTTCAGTAAAGCGTTCTTCTTCCATCTGCCGGATCGAATCAGCTGATTCACAACGCCCTTGAAGGAAACCAGAAAGAAGCTCTTGCGCTTTCAACTGGTAAAACAGAGACTCTGCATCAAATGCTGTATTCAATATTTCATGGGACGCCTTCCACTTAGCGCTTTCCAAGTTAGCGGATGCTGCATCAACCAATGTTTGCCGCAAACATAGACTAATCAGGCTTTCAATGATCGAAAAATCGAGCGAATTTTTAGCATTATGACCTACAGGAAAGCCGTAGAAAAAAGCAAATACGGGGTTTTCAATAGTGCCTGCAGCCATCAAATCAGCGTCCGCTATGGAAAGCTCTGCGATGCTGTAACGCACGTTGGCGTTATAAGCTAAAGCCACTTGTACTGTAGATTGTGCATTGAGGGGTAACGATAGCGCATTGCATGCTTCGTCGTCCGCTTGTTGAATTCTCTCAAAAACCAATGAAGACACCGAATCTGCAGAATCGTATCTCGACGGTTGGCAAGCGCAGAGAAGGAGAAAACAGAGAATGTTAATATTTATCAGTTTCATCGGGTCTTAATCCATTGTACTTAACGCAACGATAACAAAATGCGGCTTTTACTGTTTCTCCTTTAACGACAATCATTGGAATTTCTTCTACTTGTGAAACAGATTCGAAATATTTTTTTAGCTCCCTCTGATAAAACTGATCCACTGCTATCAGTTTTTCAGAGAGCCTTGGCGCTTTTTCTACAAAAATAAATAGTCCGTCCTCGCCGATTTTAGGAGGAAACTGGTAGGAGTATTGATTTTTACGAACTCCTTGCAAGTTGAAAAAGTAGGCCCCCTCTTTTCGGGGATTGTAAAAGCTTAACTCAGCCGTCCATTGGTATTTGTCTGAAAACAGAAATGCTGAGTTTTGCCGCTTTGCAAGCCAGTTTTCCAAAGCATCCCATCCTAGATTCTGTTGTAATGGATTCAATCTCCATGGCAAAACTGTTTGAAATTGAGGTAGGATAAATAGGATCGCGAGTAGAGCGACAGAAAGGGCTGTACCATACGCTGCATGCCTCCATCTGTTTGCAACCTCATCGAGATAAGCAGCCAGATAGACAAACGCTGATGGATAGAGATAAATTGCCCAATTGCCTTGCACTTTTTTGAAGAACGAGTAGGTAAAAAACAGGGCAAATAACCCCAACGACAATCTACCCAAAAACTTCTGTGCATCGTTTTGCACGAGGTT
>JBKEAL010000096.1:0-13178 GCA_047972195.1 Parachlamydiaceae bacterium | reverse complement strand
CAGTCCTCTGCTCTACCGACTGAGCTATCTGGCCTTGAATGAGAACAGATTACTAGATCCAAGGTATTTTATGCAATCAGTTCTTCTCTGAGCCTACTATCATGTCGTTTTCCTTGGCCTGGTTCTCGAGGAAGGCCATGTCTTTGACGACATTGTAGGCCTCTGCCAGCTGGAGATCGGACTTTCCGAATCCTTTGCTTCGAGAGGGTTTTTCCTCTTCGAAGGGGTCCTGTTCTTCGGGGGGTGAATCCTTGCCATCGAGCTGTCTCAAAAATAGCTGGTAATTCTTATTTTGAGCGAGGCGGTAGGCGCTGTTTTTCTTAAGTTGCGGAAGCTGCGATTTCCAGATGTTGGTTCGATGCTGCAGTGTTGGCATGTAGTATTTTAAGTACCAGGAGCGAAGGTTGGGGTCGATGTCTTTTAGCTGATCTGCAAAAGCGGATGAAATTCTATCTTGGCCTTTAACGGTGTATTCGAGGTTTTCTTCACCGAAATTGAGCCTTGAATAGGGCCCGGGAACGACGATATCTGCCTTAACACCTTGCAGCTGGGGAGTTTGACCGGAAACGGTGTAGTATTCCCCCACAGTGACTTTAAAGAACGATCCACCCTTTTTGTCTGTGACGGTTTGACTTTGGATAGTGCCCTTTCCATAAGTGTGGTCATCCCCTACAACGATGCCTACGCCATAATCCTGGATCGCTTGAGCGACGATTTCCGCAGCTGATGCGGTTGCTCGCGATGTCAAAACAACGAGAGGCCCTTTGTAAGACACTTTTCCGTCCATGTCGCGGTACACCTTCTCGCTACCGTTGGAGTACTTGGAGATGACGATCACACCGTTGGTGATAAACAATCCAGCCACTTTTACGGCTTGGGATAAAAACCCGCCGCTGTTGTCCCGTAAATCGAGAATAAGGCCTCTTAAATTGCCTTCAGCATTCAATTCGTCGATCGCTTGCCTCACATCTGTCTCGCTATTGATCCCTTTATCGTTCTGATAAAAAGAGTGGAGAGCGATCCTTCCGATAATCCCATTTCCAAACTGCTCTCTAGACACTTCTACGCGGTCTTTATCCAATACAATGGTTTCTTTGTTCAAGGAGACGTCAAAGCGGTTTTTACCCCGCTCAAAAGCAAGCTTTAAAGGCGCCCCTTTGGCCTCTTTTAGAAGCTCCATCGCACGATCAAACGACTCGTTGGAGACATCTGCACCATCCACAGCCACTAACACATCTCCTGCCTTGATCTGGCCATCCTTTGCTGCAGGTCCATTCTGGATCAAACTCAACACAACGGGATGTCCTTCCCGGTTATTAAACACAATGCCGACACCATCAAACCCCTTCTCAAGGCGGATTCTCATGTCATACGCTTCTTTTTGATCAAACACGTCCGTATGTGCATCCAACGCCTTAGCTAGCGACTTTAAGACGCGAAGAGTGAACACATTCTCCTTCTCGTCATTAGGCATCGGCTTACCATTCGCTTCCTCGTAGGTGTACAAATCTTCTGTTTGGCGGATATTTTTCTCCAAACCTGCCAACCATTTCGCTTCCATGCCGGAAAACTTCTTCGTTCCCATCCGTTTCTGTTCTGCATCAATGCTTGCAGCTAACTGCTCGCGGATCCTCTCTTTAAGCTCTCCAACTGTTTTTGGATACCCTCTTAAATCTCCGATGGAAGCTTGATCGTTGTTGTGCAATACGTTCTGTGGATTTTTCTCAAATGCGATGCGAATGCCCTGTGCACGCAAAATGGATGTGCGAATCAGATCATTCAACTGTTCAAATGCCTCAAAATTCCCTTCCTGATACTGTTTGACATAGAGGCTCAACTTTCCCGGCTCTAAATTGATATAAGGCTCTACTTCGCTTTCTAAAAGATAAATTCCCAGTGGATCGAACTGTTCGATGTAGTTTTTTAGCCCGTTTTTCATGATCTCCTGAGTCATCGCCTTTTTACTGACGTGCTTTTGGAAGATCTCGTCCATGACTTTATGGACGTCGGAGAGCTGCATCAGGTCTTCCGATGCATGGGCCAAGAAAAGCCCCAAAATACAGAGGATGGTAAAAAAAGTTTTCATTCTGCAATGTATACAAAAAAACAAAGATCTTCGCTACTATTTACGCATGCAAGAATTACAGGTAAAACTTCCAGAGTACTCCGGTCCGCTTGAAGTGTTGACCGCGCTCGTTCAAAGGAAGGAGATCGACGTCGATGCTTTGGAAATCCGCACGATTCTGCTGCAACTTCTGGAACACCTTCAAAATGAGGTTGATACAGCCCACCTCCCCGTCGAATCAATCGGCCAGACAGGCCTGCTCATCTTGCTAAAAAGCCGCGCTCTATTGCCCCAAGAAAAGGGCGCAACCGATGAAGAGTTGATTCAACTGTTCGACGTCAACACTTTAGATCAACTTCTCCACTACTACCAATTTCGAGCTGCCGCTCAAGAACTCTCCACCATCGAAGATCGGGAACCCGATTCCTATGCGCGGCCTTTTTCCCCCTTTGAACCGCCTGAACGCGGAAGCGGCATCGACCACGTATCTCTTGAGGGGTTTGCTCTTCTCTTTCACGAAGTCTTGAAAAAAGCCAAAAATGCCACCGGAAAAATCTTGGAAGAAGAGTGGAAGGTGAGCGACAAAATCCGCTGGCTAAGAGCAAAACTCAAAGAGGCAGTAGAAATCGAATTTTCTGAGATCTTTCATTCCGAGTTATCAAAAATGGAGCTGATTGTTATATTCCTAGCTGTATTAGAACTCATGAAATTGGGAGAACTTATCTTTGAACAAAACGCCGAACGCACCTTCCTTTATCAACCTTCTCGATCCGCCAAAGGAACTTTCTCAACAGACGCTTAAAAGGATCGTAGAAGCGCTGCTTTTTGCCTCCAGCCAACCGCTTTCCTTTGGGAAATTAAAGGAGGTCGTGGAAACCAAAATGCCGGTCTCAACACAGAAACTGCGATTCATTTTGGAAACACTGCAAGAGGAGTGCATGGTGCAGCAAAGAGCGTATCGGCTGCACGAAGAAGAGGATGGCTACTCGTTTAAAACCTGCGAAGAGTTCTCCCCCTTTCTCAACGAGCTTTTCCGCAACCGGAGAGGGGAAAAACTCACTCAGCCCTCACTTGAGGTCTTGGCAATCATTGCCTACCGTCAGCCGATTACCCGGCCGGAAATTGAAGCGATCCGCGGCGTCGACTGCAGCGGCACCCTGCTAAACCTTCAAGAACGCAACTTAATCGAGCCGAAAGGCCGCATGGAAGCGCCCGGCAGGCCTACTCTTTACGGAACCACCGACAACTTTCTGAGCTATTTTGGATTGAAATCTCTCAAAGAGCTCCCAAAGATGCTCTAAATCGCCTTCACATGCACCGAGCAGCCATTGAGGAAGAGCAAAAGGAAAGCGACAGGAAAGAAAATAAGCACCCAAAAACATAGCCAGAAGCGAGAACCGCCATATTCAATTTGATACTCTGTCTCGTTGATTCTGAACTTGCTCCCCGTCAACAATAGGGTCAGAGCGATGGGGAAAAAGATGATGATCCAAAAGATGAGCCAAAAAAATGACCCGCTGTAATCTACTTTAAATTGCTTTGTTTCCATAATGCCTCAAAATTTAATAGACCTCTTTCGATATTGATAACAGTACAGATTCGAGTTTTTTTCCTCTAGGAACTTGCAAAAATTAGAGGGTAATATTGGTAATATTGCCCTCTAATTTTCGCAGCGTGTGCAAATTCCTAGAGAGAAAATAACCTCGAATATGAATCGTTAGCAATTTCGAAAGAGGTCTAATGTTTTTTAGGATGAATTTGACGTGCGATGCGCGCTGTCTTTTCAGCCTCAACATGAGGTTGAATCTCATTCAGCATCTCCTGAAGGGTTTCGTCATAAGCTTGTGCTACGGGTTCAGGCTCAGGAATCCTTTCTTTTTTTGCATGCCTCTCTTGGACTCTTAACACAAATACCTGTCTTCCGGTGAATAGCTGACGGATGCCTTTGGAAAGCAAAGAAAAACCCAAAGTTCCTATCACAGCCAAAGCACCAAGAGCTATGCTTGCGATTCTCTTTTTAGAATGAAAGGGTAGATAGCGTTCATACCTTGTCGTTTTAGTGGTGATTTCTTCTCGTCCCGACAAGGATACATAATGGCTTTTAGAGCTCTTAAAACGAATCCATCCCTCTTCCCTTTTCGGCCTAGCGCCTTCGCTGAATCCGGATTGCTTCTGATCGGAAATAAACTTTCTAAACCCCATATAATCTCCTGTTGTTCAAATTAATTAAACAATTTTAAATTAATAGTAAGCAAGTCAGACCAGACAGTATAGAACTAAGGCGTACTATCAGAGTAGCGGACAAAGGAAGATCCGACGCCTTCCTCTGCAAACTTAAGAGCCTTATAACCAAAGCGTTGATTTGTTCTATCGAGCAGCTGCATCAGTCGGTCCTCTTTTTCGCGGTTTTTCGATGGAGCAAAGAGGTCAGGCTGGAAATTGCGGCAGGGAACTAATCCAGCCAAGAGAACACCTGCTTTTTTATAGCTGCATCCTTCGACGAACATCTTTTCCAAAGCCATTTTGGCTGCTGTGATCAAATGCGGCGTAAAGTCTTGAGGTTCAGGGAAAAGCCGTGCCGCCTGCGGAGCGATCGAAAGCCCTTCCGGAGACAAACCAATCAGATACACCTGTACGGAACTGGCCAATAGCGCCTGCTCTCTCAATCTTTCCGCCGCCCGAGCAGTGAAGGAGGAGACAGCTTCTGCTAGCAGATCGTACTGGGAAACCGCCTTAGCAAAAGTGCGCGAACACACCATCGTTTTGTTGGGCACGTGCTCCTCTTCCAGTTTAAGGCAAGGAGTTCCGGAGAGCTCAAGCGCAAGACGGGAACCTACCACAGTGAAATGATTTTTGATCCAGCGCGGATCTTGGTGGCGAAATTCGAGAGCCGTAAAGATCCCCTTTTCCTTCAAATACTGCTCCATACGGCGTCCGATCCCCCACACTTCACCGGTCGGCAACTCTTGCAATTCCTGCCGGATCGCCTCGTCGTCAAGCAAAACATCCACGCCGCTTGCGCCCTTTTTCGCGCGCCTACCAGCCACTTTTGCCAGCGTCTTCGTCTTTGAGATCCCGATAGAGACAGGAATGCCTGTAGACCGCAGCACAGCCTTTCTCATGGTAAGCGCCTGCTGTTCGAAATCGCCCTCAGGAAGCTGCAAAAACGCCTCGTCGATCGAATAGATCTGCATCGCTTGTGCGTACCGCTTCAAAATGGCCATCACGCGCTGCGACATATCGCCATATAAAGCATAGTTAGAGGAAAGCACGACCACTCGCTGCGTTTCAAAGAGCGTCTTCCACTGGAATGCAGGAGCACCCATCGGGATGCCCAGTGCCTTGGCTTCATTGGAGCGAGCCACGACACAACCGTCGTTATTAGATAGCACCACGACGGGACGGCCGATCAGGCGCGGATTGAATGCCCGTTCGCAGGATACATAAAAGTTGTTGCAGTCAATCAATGCGTAGTTCACGGCTTATGCACAATGTAGGTGACAACGCCCCACACCTGGAAGTCAGACCCCTCTTCCACAGGGATCTCCGGGAAATCGGGATTTTCAGGAAGCAAGGTGATTTTGCCTCCCTCCATACGGATCCGTTTCACCGTAAACTCTCCATTCAGGATAGCCACGACGATCTTGCCTGAAGATGGTTCTAAAGAGCGATCCACCACTAAGATATCACCCGGCTCAATCCTCGCGTCCAGCATCGAATCTCCGGAGACTCTTACAAAGAATGTCGCAGGCGGATTGCTAACCATCAGATCGTGCAGATTGAGTGGCGTCTCCATATGGTCATTTGCGGGCGAAGGAAAGCCGGCCTGTACGACACCGTCGACCGCAATGGCGAACGACGTGGAATCAGCTAGGGGATGGATGGCGAGTTTTTGCATACCCAAATGATAAAAGAAATGACCGGATTTGACAAATAGAGAAAAAGATTTGATCATTCGAAGCTATAAAACGGAGACAAAATGATCGACAAACACAAAATAGTAGAATATTTAAAAGCACTACAGCAGCAGATCATCGATAAGTTTGAATCTTATGAACCCAATGCACGCTTTGAGCGAAAACCTTGGGAACATCATTCAGGAGGCGGAGGGGTCATTGCCCGTTTAAAAGGCTCCGCGTTTGAAAAAGCAGCCGTCAACTTTTCCGCAGTGAGTGGAGATAAGTTTCCCATGAACGACGCAGAAGGCCCATTTTTTGCCACCGGCGTCAGTTTGATTACACACATGGCAAATCCCCACGCTCCCACCGTCCACATGAACGTCCGCTACATCGAAACGGAAAAAAGAGCCTGGTTTGGCGGGGGCTACGACCTGACGCCTATGGGATTTCCTTACGCAGAAGACACAAAACACTTCCATGCAGCTGCTAAAAACTCCCTCGATCCGTTCGGCAAAGAGATCTATCCCCAATTCTCTGCACATGCCAAAGAGTACTTCTATATTCCCCACAGAAAGAAAGAGCGCGGGGTCGGAGGCATCTTCTTCGATCATTACAACACAGGTTCTCCCAAACAAGATGAAGCTCTTTGGAAAGCAGTAGGAAACAGCTTTCTCGAAGCGATCTGCCCAATTTTAGACCGCAGACTCGACACCCCTTATGGCGCTGCCGAAAAGGAAGTCCAACTCGAATGGCGCGCTCACTACGTTGAATTCAACCTGATTTACGACCGTGGAACCAAATTCGGATTTAATTCCGGAGGCAATCCAGAAGCCATCCTCTGCTCGATGCCTCCACTAGCTAAATGGTGAACAAAAATGGAGTCTTGAACATGTTTGAACTTCCCATATCTTGGCTTGGGTTGCTAATTTCGGCTGCCGCAGGCTTTCTTTCAGGCTGGCTTTGGTACCATCCTGCTGTCTTTGGAGCTTCATGGGCCAAAAGCTTAGGATTTAACATCGGCGACATGAAATGCGATGCGAGTCTATTACTCAAAGCTTACATCAACACACTAATTACAGCCTTCTTCGTCGCACTCTTCATCCACTGGACCAATAGCCACGGCCTCTGGCAAGGCGCTGTCGTCGGCTTCTGGATCGCCGTCGGCTTTTACGGCACCTCTCACATTGCAGGCGTGCTTTGGGAAAAGCGCCCCATGGAGACGTTTTGGATCACTACGGGCGGTTCCAGCCTGAACCTCACCGTGATCGGCGCCGTCCTCGGCCTTTTCACTTAAAATTGGAGAGCGTCTAAATTGGGCGTCACGACTATCTCCGGGTGCACTTTGGCCCGGAGCATTTGCTGAATGTAGGAAAGGGTCGTACCGACTGAAGAATAGCAAGAGGTGCAGCTACCGGAGTAAGTGATCACCACTTCGCGGTTGTCGATCAAGTTAATCACTTCGATTCCGCCTGCGTCTAAAGCGATGTAGGGACGAATCTCCCTATCCAAAACGTCTTCGATCACAGCCAGTTTTTTCTTCAAGGGCAGTTCATCCCAACCGGGAAAACCGCCGTCCAGCACTTCCCCAATCTCTTTTGGAACAGGAGATGCGATATAAAGATCAGGCAAGGGCAGATCTGTACAGGTTTCGCAGGCATTGTCTAGAGCATCGATGACCAAGTTGATATGGGGATGCGCCTCTTGAGGAAACGCAGGAACAGATTCTTTATCGCGAAACTCTTTGTCGATGAGATCTGAATGGATACGGCGCGCCTGATCGTAGTTTTTGCCGATGATCAGCGCAACCATCGCTTCAGCCGCACCAATTAAAGCAGAATGCCCGTACACTTGATAGCGAGCATCGAGGATCGTTCCATCGTCCTTGTCTACCAGCAAGTAAAACCGTACTGTATTGCCCTGAGAGACACCGCCATCCTCGCCGACAGCAAGACGGACTTGGCGAGCCTCAGCCTCTTCTTTTGTGAATTGACCCGATTGACGCATCGATTCGATTTTGGCACACAATTTTTTGCTGTACAAAGCCCAAGGGAAAGGCTTGGTCAACTGTTCAAAGTCCATCAGTCCACCCCTTTGAGGATTTAAACAGCTTTTCCGTTCCATACACCAGCGCCTCAACCGCTAGATCGAGATCCTCATCCGTTGTTTCTCTGGATAAACTAAAACTCAGCGCTGCATTGGATTCAAAGGGATTCAATCCCATAGTATCCAACAGGTATTTCATCTGGGGGAAACTGCCGCCGCCCATCGAAGCAAACACATTTTTGCGGTTCAACAAGAATAAAAGCGCTTCGCTAGCAAGCCCAGGAAAGGCGATCGCCGAGATATGAGGAGCTCTCTCTTCCTGCTCAAAAAGAATGCGTGCTTTAGGGATGCGACGTTTTACTTCCGACTCAAAATGGAATTTCATTCTGGAAACTTCTGTACAAACGTAGTCGCGCGCCTCTAAAGCCAGCTTAGCAGCTGTACCAAGAGCCACAAATCCGGGAACATTCACTGTCCCTCCGCGAAGGCCGCCCTGCTCCAAACCTCCCGCAATCAACGCCGTCGTCTTGACGCCCTTTTTGATATAAAGGCCGCCGGTTCCTTGCGGAGCGTGCAGTTCAGGGCCGTTAAACGAAACATAAGCCAACGGAAGCGATTGCACCGAAATGTCATATTTTCCCAGTGCGTGCGTCGCGTCGACCAAAAGCCGCACGCCTCGTAGTTCGCACAGTTCAGCAATCTCGCGTATCGGCTGCACAACACCCGTCAAGCCATTGACCCAGGAAATGCTCACAAGTGCAGTCCTTGGGCTAAGCACTTCCGCTACCGATTCCGGAGTGATGACTCCTCGAGAATTCGCTTTCAGCTTGGTGACAGGACAGCCATACCGCTCCACACGAGCTAACGAAAGAAGCGCTGCCGCATCATCTGCCGCAGAAGCAATGAAATGGTTTTTTCCGGTGGAAAGGGTCACCTCCTCATAAGTTGCCAAAAATGCTTGTGAAATGCTTTCAGCTTGGGATGAAGTGATGATCACCGCATCTTCATCATGAGCGCCCAATAGAGCATAAAGATTTTTAAGAGCCTCTTTTAAAGGGGGTACAACTTCCTGGCCTATCTGGTGAGGTTGAGTTGGAGATCCCCACTTATCAGAAAAAAAAGGAAGCATGCGACTGATCGCTTCACCAGAGGGCCTGGAAGCAGAACTATTGTCAAGGTAAACGGCTTTGGATCCTAGTTGCATGGAGACAATTTTCCTTCAGACCATTCAAAAAAGATCGGGTCGCCGAATGGGATTTCCAGTGAGACTACCGTTTGTTCGTTTAAATTGCTCAATTCCATTAAAATCGACCTCAAAGAGTTGCCATGGGCCGAGATCAGAACATTTTTACCGTTGCGAATCTGAGGCACAATCACCTGATTGAAATAGGGCAGCGTGCGCTCTTTGCATTTTTCCAAACTTTCACCCTCGGGAGGAGCGGTCCGATAACTACGCCTCCATTCTTGCACCTGCTCTTTACCGAACTTATCCATCGTCTCCGCTTTATTCAACCCTTGCAGCGCTCCATACATTCTTTCATTGAGCTGCCAAGCTGTATAAACCGGAATGATTTCCTGAAGAGCTTTATCCGAGTAGATCCTTGCCCACTCTTCCAGCTTCCCTTCTCCTTGATGCATAAACACCGGAGTTTTGTCCCATCGGTTCTGAGTCATAGCAATCGCTAACGTTTGCTGCGCGCGCACTAAAGTGGAAGTAAATGCCACGTCAATCGGAATATCAGCGATTTTTCTCCCCGCCTCAAAAGCATCCTCAATTCCCTGCTTAGAAAGGGGAACATCAACCCATCCCGTAAAAAGGTTCTTCTTGTTCCATAGCGATTCGCCATGCCGCATCAAAATCAACTTGCCCATATGATCCAATTATCTAGGAACAAGTAGTTATTTTCATCAAAAATCCCCCTGCCCAGCCGTTGCTTTTCCCGTGCCCGTGAGCGTGCCCGTGCCCGATTTTTATTTTTTCTGCTTTTTCTTGTTATTCGGAAACGTGGTTATTTTCGGGCAAGGGCACGGGTGCGAGAGTTGTAATTAATCAAAATTTGGGGTAATTTACATAGATTATGCGTAACTTTTTAAACCTTTTTGGTAAGTCTCCTTTTTCGCACTTGCTGAACCATATGGACAAGGTGGCTGCGTGTGTGCATGCCCTGAAGGAACTATTTCAGGCGATGAAAAGCGGCGACCAATCTAAAGTAAAATCAACTGCTGACCATATTTCCGAACTGGAGCATCAAGCCGATCTAACGAAAAACGACATCCGCAACCACCTTCCCAAAAGTTTATTTCTTGCTTTGGACCGGGAAAGCCTTCTTGAAATCCTCTCCTTGCAGGATAGCATCGCAGATACCGCCGAAGATGTTGCCGTGTTGGCTACGTTAAAGTCTTTGACGATCTTCCCTCCTTTTCAGGAATCTTTCGACCGTTTCTTGATGAAAAATTTGGAATGCTTTGATGAAGCGCATCTTGTGATCAAAGAAATGCACGATTTACTGGAATCCTCTTTTGGAGGTCTTGAAGCGGAAAAAGTGCGGACAATGGTCGATGCTGTGGCGTTTAAAGAACACGAAGCTGATGTCCTTCAGCGCGCCCTTTTGGTCGATCTATTCAAAGCGGAAGAGCATTTGACCTTAAGCACATTTCACATCTGGCAGCGCATCATTGAAAACTTAAGCGACCTATCTAACATCTCTGAAAAACTTGCTTACCGCATCCGCATGACACTGGAGATCAAATAGTGGAGTGGATGCTGCTGATCGCCGTATTGGCTGCAGGACTATACATGGCTTGGAACATTGGGGCAAACGATGTAGCCAATGCGATGGGCACATCTGTCGGTTCCGGCGCGCTGACTTTAAAATCAGCCATCCTTGTTGCAGGAGTTCTTGAGTTCAGCGGAGCGTTTTTCTTTGGCTCGCACGTCTCTGAAACAATGCAGAAGGGCATCATCAACCCGGAAGTATTTGCCGAAGTACCTATGGACCTCGTTTTAGGCATGCTTGCCGCATTGATTGGAACAGGCATCTGGCTGCAAATTGCCTCCTATTTCGGTTGGCCCGTTTCCACAACGCATGCCATCGTAGGGGCGATTGTTGGCTTTGGAGCCTTGATCGGCGGACTTGAATCGATCTATTGGGACCAAGTAGCGTATATCTCGGTTAGTTGGGTTTTATCGCCCCTCTTAGGAGCTCTTTTCGGTTATGCACTCTTCAACCTGATCCGAAAAAAGATCTTTTTTGCTCCCCACCCACTCGCATCTGCCAAGAAAATCATCCCCATATTAACAGGAAGCGTGGCTTTGCTTCTCAGTTTATTTGTGATCTACAATGCCCTGGAAAACATCTTTCTGGAAATTTCAATTCTGGAATCGCTCGTTTATGCCTTGATGGCAGCGGCTTTAGGCTACTTCATCTCTAAATGGCTGATCAGGAAAAAAATCCCGCACATCCTTTTGGAAAAAAGAGAACTCAGCCGTGCCCATAGAGAGCAGTTAGAAGCCGCTAAAGACCAACTTGCACAAGCAGAAAAATTGGCGCAAAAAGGCTTCCAGATCCAAATGGAAGGCCTGATCCACGAACTCAAGGGCACGATTCACAACCTGGAAAACGCCGATGAATTTAATTACACAAAGCTAGAATTCAACTACATCGAAAAAATGTTCGCATGGCTGCAGATCTTAAGCGCTTCCATGATGGCTTTTGCACATGGCGCAAACGACGTTGCAAATGCCATTGGTCCTCTAGCAGCAGCGTTATTTGTCTTACAAACCGGAAGTGTTGCCATCGACCCGGAGATTCCCACCTGGATATTAGCCTTAGGAGGATTCGGCATTGTGCTCGGCCTTGCCACATGGGGCTGGCGCGTCATTGAAACTATCGGGAAAAAGCTCACTGAACTCACACCTACCAGGGGTTTTGCAGCAGAATTTGGCGCTGCCATTACTATCCTTGCCGCCTCCAAGCTAGGCCTTCCTATCTCCACAACCCACACTCTCGTCGGCGCAGTCCTAGGCATTGGCTTTGCTCGCGGTATCGAAGCGATCAACCTCGGCATGACCCGAGACATCGTCGTCTCCTGGCTTGTGACCTTACCCGCCGGCGCCTTGATGGCCTCAGGCGTCTTCCTGGCCCTCCGTTTTGCGTTGACTTTAACTCAATAATAAATCATAATATTCAAAAGTTAGGATTTAATATGAATTTAATAAAAGCAATCGCCTCATTCTCTTTAATTTTCACTTCTATTTCCGCCTTCGATCCTTTGATAGAATCTCGCTGCGTTCAATCAGAAATCGCAGTTACAACTGCAGAATATGGCCATATTGATGCAAAAGGCCTTAAAAGCTTGATCGATTCCGGCTTGCCCATCGTCATCCTAGATGCCCGCGGGCATAAATGGAGCGATCCCAATAAATTACCGGGAGCGCTTTCTGCCTCTTACGAATCTTCGTTCGATGAATTGGAAACGATCATACCTACACAGCAAACGCTTGTGGTCGTTTACTGCTACTCTTCTACATGCCCTCTGTGCGGCAAGCTTGCGCGGAGACTAGTGGAGTTTGGTTATGATAACGTTGTAGAATACCCGGGCGGACTAAAAGAGTGGCGCGACATCGCAGAATACCCTGTTGAAGAACACACGCGCCGCAGTTAATCTTCTCGGAGAGGAATGATGTCCATTTATAATAATCCATCCATTAGAAGAATTCCTGGCTATTACGCCACACAAGTCCACCCCGAAAATGAAGTGATGCCGGTCCTGGAAGCCTTTGCACAATTAAAGACCGCCATGCAGCAAATGACCTGGAATCAACTGAACAAATCCCCTTCTCCTGCACCGAACCCTGAATTCCGAAACGAGGAGCCAGCGGAACAAGCCTCTATCACCGAACGCTACCATTATCAATTTTCTGGAAAAATGATGGAGAGCTTCAGAACGGCGCTGGGGGAATACTTACCACCGGAAGCGGCCGGCTATTTTACGGCGATCGCCTATGCTGAAAAGCATTTGCTCACCCGCCAAATCACGGCATTACAGCCATACTTTTACGCATAAGTTTTTTTGACAAACAATTCATACCTTTTCTCGTGCTTCTGGACCAAATATATCCCAGGCATCAGCATAATTAGTTAACTTGCAAATTCCGAGCCACATTGCCT
>JBKEAL010000093.1:0-4403 GCA_047972195.1 Parachlamydiaceae bacterium | reverse complement strand
TTCATTGCGTTTTATTTCCTGTATGATTTATACTGTTAAACATTGAAATTTATTAATTTTTACTAAAGGAAATATTCCAATGAATAGGATCTTAAGAAAAGAAATGACAGATTTGACTGTCCTGAACAATGCGCTTGAAAATGCTCAAGTTGTCCGAAGAGGACCATTTGGCGGCGTTAAGGTAGTTCTCACCATCGGTGAAGATAAAACAATTAAAGTGACTCGAAATGCATTGACTAAGCTGACCATTCAGCTGGCACAAAAACAGGGCGCTCTCGATTGCCAGGCTGAATTGGCACAAGTTGTTAGTGGCCTGAAAAAAATTGATTTTAGCGTCGCGAATTTGCTTCTTGGGAAGTACCAGAAGCGCCACGATCGCTTCTTTGGCTCCAACGCCGATAAAAGAGAAGCTCTTTTAAGAGGTGTATGCGCAGATGCAGCATTAGAGTATACCAATATCCGCGCGTTCCCACGTGAAGAAGATGAATCGACTGAAGCATCATCTCAGCCTCAAACATCCCGTTCTCAGAAGCGCAAAAAATCCACTTCAAGCGAATCGGTACATCCTTCCGCAAAGAAAAGCAGGACTGCTGAATCGAGCAAAGGCAAGCCTTCTTCTTCTCAAGAAGAGTCTGAAAGTTCATCCAGCTTCTCAGAGCATGGACCAAAAGAGATTCAATTGCCAAACTCAAGTTCATGTTCCTTTGAAGATGAGTTTGACCCAAGAGATATTCAGTTACCAAATTCAAGCTCATGCTCTTTTGAAGATGAGTTTGACCCAAGAGATATTCAGTTACCAAATTCAAGTTCATGCTCTTTTTCTGATGACGAAGTTCCTAGTAGAGCGCCGCTGTTCGGTTCAGCTGAAGTGGTTGGAGAGGAGATTATTGAAGGGCTTCTTGCTAAAGCTAAATCTTCACAATCCTCTTCTTCAGGTAGCCAGGTTTATGGAAGTAGACCAGCTGTTCTTGAAGGTCAGCGCTTAGAGGATTTAAGAAAGTTGTTAGAGCAAAAGCTTCATAAAGATTTAATAGATCAAGCTGATGCGTACCTATTTGTAGCTAGCCAGGTTTTTGTTGGTGAAGCTGCAATTAAGAATGGCATGGCGAACTTACAAACCATCAAAAATGGTACATTAGCAATGCCACTGGGCAAGTCTCCAAGGGAGTTCTTCACAGGTATGGCTGAAAGAGCGCCTGAATCTAAGCCCGGAATCTTTAGCAGATTATTTGGTAGTATTGATCTCAATTTTAGTACAGAACTGTAAGCTGTAATTCGTTTTAATGAAGAACGAGAGCCGCTTCCTTCGGGGAGCGGCTTTTTTTTGTTATTATGGCATGATATTTGCTTGCTAAATCCGGGAGGTGGTTATGAGATCGATTCTTAAGAGTGAGATGTACTCGCTTGAGGCGATGGATAAGTTCTTTAAAGACCAAAATAAGGATGATTCTTTGAAAGTCACGCCGGTTGGAAGGCTGGGCGGTCTTAAGGTGACGTTCATTGTGGACAACAAGACTCTGGCTGTCTCGCGCAATGAATTGACGAGATGGGCGGCTCAACTGGCGAGGAAAAAACATAAGGAAGTAGACAGAAAATCTGTTGTATCCTGGTTGAAATCGATTGATGAGTTGGCTGATCAGAAAATCTCGAGGGCTTCATCTTTTCGAAGAACTTTAAGGGATATCAGACGTTTAGGTTCTAATATCGCGAAAAGGAAGGCGATATTGGTTGGAATATGCCACACCAAGAAAGAATACAATGCAATATTACCTAAGGATCTGGAATTTGAGCGTGACATCGCTATTGAGTCAGATATTGAGAAGGCGAAGATTCGCAAAACTGTTAATCGAAGCAAAAAGGGTAAGCGGAAAGTCATGGAAACCGAAAGCTCTGCAAGCAGCACTTCTAAAGTCAAGGCAAGTGAAGAATCTTCAAGCAGCACTCCTTCCTATCACGTAGATACACTTAAGCCTAAAGCTAAAGTGGGACCACTTGAAGGGCATAGAGAGTATAAGTGGAGGGAAGCGTATGGTAGAGGTAAACCGCGACGACCAAAAGTTGAAGGAACGATTGGTCCTTCGAAGAGCGCTGAAGATCTAGGGACTTTTGTTAAAAAAGATTCCTTGACTGGATCTGTGGTGATTAAAGAGGAACGCGAGACAAAGTCCGAACCTTAAGAGAGTGGCTTTTCTTTGGCTTCGGGTGCTTTATAGATAAACTGGTAGGCGGAGAGAAGGCTTAGTAGCACGCCCAGGGTGAGGACGGAGGCGGAGTTCGTTAGGGCGAAGAGGACGCTGCCGAGCGGCGGGGCGACGCAGCCGCGTACGCCGACCGAGAGGACGTTGGTGGTGCTGTAGGCGGAGCTCTCCTTGTCGTGGGAGAAGGTTGGTCCGGACATATGCCAGCACAGTTCGCTTCCGGCCTGGAAGATGCCGTATAGGAGATAGGCGAGGTAAACTAGGCTTGGTTCGAAGCTGGAAAGGATCAGGAGCGCAGGAAAGAGGGCTCCTAGCAGGATGACTCGGCCGCTAAAATCAAAGATAGAGTATTTCTCAAACAGTTTGACCCAAAGTGGGGAGGCCAAGGCGTAGCCGATCGATTTAAAGACGGCAAGTGCTAGCAGCATCTTTGTATAGGAGAGGTTCAACACGTCGACAAAGAAGATGGGGATTACCGGCTGTACAACCATCAAGGCAGCGCCTCCAAGCATAAAACCGATCTGGAATTTTGCAAAATCGGGCCGCTCTCTTAAGAGGCGCAGTGTTTCCTCCCACGGCTTGAGCGCTTCTTTCTTCAATGAAAAGGTCTCTTCTTTCTTCTCTGCTGTGAATTTAGGTGAATGCAGTCTGAAGAGGAATAGGGTTGAAAAGAGGCCGAGCAGGGCTGTTGCAGGGAAGAGCCAATGCCACGCGAAGGTGGTTTCGTCTAAAATCCAACCCAAAGCTAGCGGCAGGATCGCTGAAGCGAGATAATCCAGTGCTGATCCAAACACAAATACGCGTGAGCGCGTTTCTCCTTGAAGATTTTCTTTAAATATTTCCATCCAGGCGGGGATCACGCCTCGAGAGAGCATCATGTAGAAGGCAAACGCTCCAATAATGATCCAGGGGCTTGTAATCCATGGGAGAAAGAGGAAGGGTAAGTAGCGGAGGAGGTTGGCTGAAACGAGGTTAAAGACGAGGCGGTCTCTTCGCTCGTGGACCAAAGCGCCCCAATAGGAGGCAAATAGCGCTGAGGCAGGTTTTAGGACGACCATCATGGTGATCATCCATGGGGTGATGTGCAGATCCTTGTACAGGATCATCGGCAACAGGTTCAAGAGAACCCAAAAAGGTATGTTTAAAACCCGCGTCCATAGGAAAGCGGATTTCGTTGACTGCACGCACTCAGGCATAGGCACCATTTTAACATAATAGAGATAACAGGTAAACTGTTGCCCTTTATGCTAAAATTTGTAAAATTTGTATAGACACTGAAGAGGAATTTCATGACTGTAAGTACTTTTGACTTGTTTTCTATTGGCGTTGGACCGTCCAGTTCCCACACTGTGGGGCCAATGCGTGCTGCTAAGCGATTTTTAGATGAATTTCAAATTTCCGGAAGCCTCGACTCGATCGACCACGTCAAGGTGGATCTTTATGGCTCATTGGCGCTTACCGGTAAGGGACACTCTACCGATATAGCGATTATCCTTGGGCTCTTAGGGGAGACCCCAGAAGGGTGCAATCCCGATCAAATTCCTGAAATTATCGAGGGCATTAAGAAGGGAAAATCCCTCAAATTATGTGGAAAAAAAGCGGTTCCCTTTGACGAACTGCACGACCTGATCTTTCACAAAGATAGGCAACTTCCTTTCCATCCCAACGCCATGCGCTTTACGCTTTATGGTTCAAAAAGGGAGGAGTTGTCATCGAAGGTGTACTATTCCGTTGGCGGAGGATTCATTATCGAACATGATGCGGTTTCAAGAACCCAAGAAGTGCTGCATCAACCTGCCGGCGTGCCTTATCCATTCAAGACGGCTAAAGAGCTTTTACAAATCTGCGCTGACAACGGCTTCATGATCTACGATTTGATGATGGAAAATGAGAAAATAAAGCGGTCGGACCAATCTGTGAAAGAAGGGATTTTCCGCATCTGGAATGTGATGCAGGGGTGCATTGAACGCGGCATTCAGCAAGAGGGCATTTTGCCGGGCTGTTTAGGCGTAAGAAGACGCGCCAAGACGATCTATGAGCAGCTTCAGAAAGAGGCAAAAGAGGGAATTGTCAATCCTTCGGAAGTGATGGACTGGGTGAGCTTGTTTGCGTTGGCTGTCAATGAGGAAAATGCCGCAGGAGGAAGGGTTGTAACAGCGCCTACGAATGGTGCTGCAGGTGTGATTCCGGCCGTCCTTTCCTACT
>JBKEAL010000076.1:0-12273 GCA_047972195.1 Parachlamydiaceae bacterium | reverse complement strand
GTATTTTGAGTAACTAGTTCGTCATAAGTCAGCATGCTTGAGGAGTATGCTGAAAATATCATTTAGCATGGAAGGAAAATTTTAAGTAAATGTTCGCGGGGGTACCCCGTGAACATTTACCCACTCTCTGCAGAGCGGCTAATGTTTCGAGCACTATTTCATGATGTGGAGTTCATGCACTTTATCATTGAGTTTTGCAATCGCCTTGTCGACACTCGTATCGCGATTGAAGAGGTGCTTTGAAAAACCTGCTAATTTTCTACCAGCCTTGACTCTCTTACTATCCTCAAAGGAAAGCGCAAAATCGACCTTCTTATCAAGGCGTCCCATTCTTCTTTGAAAGGTTTCTAATAATGCTTTTGCTTTTGCAGGATCTTTCATTTTAAATGCCAAACTTGTGGCATATTTTGCCAACTCGTTCCGGGTAAGACTAATCTCCTTTGAGTTCCCGCCAGGCCTTTCTATTTCAAATTTCACCTTGACGCGACCGAATCTACCAATTTTTATATTATCTCCATCAAAGTGTTGTAATTTTCTATTTACACCGGATAAAGTATCATAATAATTTTTAAATGCTCTTACATCTCTTATACTCATAACAACCTCCTCGTAGAGTGGTTGCATAAACAAGATTCAAGATTTGTGCCAACTATACTCCTCTTAGTTCAAAATGGGAAATTTAGGCTGCGTCAAAGCCCCGGGGTTGAACGATCGAAAATTCGCACGTATAACTTTATACGAACGAATTTTCGATCGTTCAACCGCGGGAGCTTTCAGGCTTGCCTAAATTCTCATTTTGAACTAAGAGGAGTATATAACGTCAATTGCCGGAACGAAAACGTTCTAGCAATTCCTTTAAAGTCTCATCAAGTTGGAGGATTTTGGAGAGATTTTTCTGGATATGGAGAAGTTTTTTCATGACTAGCGGTTTTGCTTCCGAGGAAAGTTCTGTCACAGCTTGAATGCTGTCCTGAGTATCTTTTGTCGACAGCTCGATCGTATTGAGCCCATCTTGCATCACTTGGGAAAGGCGTTTAGCTTCGATCCCTTGGGATACTAGCTTTCTTTTTTGATCGCTTGCTGAACGTGAAAGGTGGATGATGTCCGATTTCACTTCCACTTCTTGCTCAAGGTACACGTTTCGGGAATCTAGGAGTGCCCAAGCTTCTTCCCGTTCATTGACGACGGCAGCGATGATCAAGGAGGCCGCCACAGTGACAGCGATAAATGTGATGAGGAAGATCAGCGATGTGCCTTCATATCCTTGACCTGCAGCAAAAGCGATTGAAGCTGCAGTCATCAAAAAGATAGCCAGGGAGGCTCCATGCATCCGGAATAAGTATGCTGCCCAAATGCTAATGGGTACGAATAGGTGCGCCAAGGGATAGCTATAACGGTAAGTCAAATAGGAAAGTAGCAAAAATAATGAAACCATGCAGAAAATGGAAAATACGTGAGAGATTGCACGCCCCACGAAGCGCTGAATCGTCCAGATAACAAGCAGCGGAGTCACAACGTAAATGCCCACAGTATCTCCCAGCCAAAACGTCAGCCAAATCGGCAAAATCAATTGGCTTTCCAACTCACCGGCAAAATAGAGCGATGCAACACCCACAGTACTTCCAATAAGGCAGGGCAGGAAGCTTGCAGGGATGAGGAAGATGAAAATGTCGTGTACCGATCGAAAATAACCCGAATGGGTATAGGTGCGCATAATGTAGGCGCTCAAGAATGCTTGTACAAAGGATCCCATTGAAATGACCACAGACGCAATGATCGCGTAAACGGGTAAGAAGCTCATCGATGGTGGAAATGCGTTCAGGTAGAAAAGGTTATAGGCGAGGTTGCCTAGAAAAACTCCTAAGCCGGCTCTATTGCCGAATATCATCAAGCCGGCAAGCGATAGACCGGTTGCCGGCCATACGACAGAGATAGCAAGAGCAGGACCTTGAATACCCATTGACCTACCCAAAACCGCACTGAGAACGATTCCAACAGCCAAAATGAAGTTAACGAAGAGATAATATGGCCAACTTCGCATATTCAACATGTATCTTTCCGCAGCCACCATCTCTTACCCTCTTAGCTTCAAAGCAAAACGTAGCATATTTTTTTTAAAACGTCCATTTTGACAGGGATTATGAACGCAAATTCTTTCCTATAAATAGGTGTTGTGGCATTTTTATCGATACGAGGTAAGTTATGACAACACAAAACAAGATTTCCTTTCTCGCGGCTGGAAAAGATGATTTTTATTCAAAGTTGAAATCTCGCGTAGACACATATTTCACGTCTAATAGGATTTCAAAACATGCTAACAGAACCATGTGGATTAAAACTGCCTTGATTTTTGCGCTCTATTTTTTTTCTTACGCAATGATCATATCCAATGCCTACTCTGGACTGGCCCTGCTCGGCTGGTATTTTCTCCTCGGCTTTTCCATGGGATTAGTGGGGTTTAACTTTTGCCACGATGTGATCCATGGAGCGTTTTTTGCCTCCCCAAAACTCAACCGAATCTTTAGCTACGTCTTTGACTTCAACGGAGAAAGCTCCTATATCTGGCGCGTCTCGCATAATTTATTGCACCATACCTATACCAACATTCCTGGACACGACGAAGACATCAATAAAATGATCATCATGCGTTTTTCACCGACAGATGACCATTATGCGTTCCACCGCTACCAACACCTTTATGCCCTTCCGCTCTACGCATTCACCTCTTTCAACTGGGCACTTTTTTCCGATTACCGCTGGTTCGTCGGCGAAATGAAAAAAGGAACCATTCCTAAACGGGAAGTCGCCCTATTTTTCCTTTTTAAAGCACTCAACCTTTTTGCGTTTCTGTTCTTGCCCATGATGGTATTGAGCGCCCCCATCTGGCAAGTGATGCTAGGCTTTTTATTCATGCATTTTGGCGGCGGTCTCACGATCGCACTCATCTTCCAACTCGCCCACTTAGTCGAAGGCGTAGAATTTCCCATCCCGAATGAAGCGGGTAAAATCCAGAAATGCTGGGCAGAACATGAATTAAGAACCACATCCGATTTTGCAACCGACTCTCCGCTATTGACTCATCTCATCGGCGCCCTGAACTTCCAGGTTGAACACCACCTCTTCACCCATGTCTGCCACGTCCACTACCCTGCCATCCGGCCCATCCTAGTCCAAACTGCTCAAGAGTTCGGCATCCCCTACCATGAACACAAAACCTTCACAGGAGCCATCGTCTCCCACTTCAAAACCCTAAAGCGCCTCGGCAACCCCCCATAACTTGCCCCTGCTTCAACCCGTGTCCCCGTGAGCGTGCCCGTGCCCGAATTCTTTTTAAAGTATAAAAATTAATAAACACAAAGCCACAAAGTCACAAAGAAGAACTTTCAGATTCCTCCTTTGTGGCTTTGTGCCTTAGTGTTTCAATGATTCTTAACGGATGCGGTCGAGGAGGCCGGTATTTAAGCGGTAGTGCGATTGGCAGAGGTTAGCTAGCTCTTCGTCGTGGGTGACGACAATCAGGCTTTTTTTATGATCATTTACAAAACTAAGAAGAAGAGTGTGGATGCCGTCGGCGGTTTTGCGGTCGAGATTGCCGGAAGGTTCGTCGGCGAGGATCAGGCTGGGGTCGTTTTGAAGGGCTCTTGCGATGGCGACGCGCTGCTTTTCTCCGCCGGAAAGCTGCTTGGCGAAGTGATCCTTGCGGTCGATCAGGCCGATCTGTTCTAAAAGCCAGAGGGCGCGCTGAAATGCTTCGCTCTTTTCGGAAACGTCTTTACGGGCGATGAGCGAAGGCATTAAGACATTTTGCAGTACTGTATAGTCTTCTAAGAGGTGAAAGGACTGGAAGACAAATCCTAGCTCGCGGTTGCGCAAGATGGCTTGATTGCCGCTGACAACCGTTTGAGAAGCGATCTCTAATGTGCCGTCTGTTGGGGTATCCAAAGTGCCTAGAATCTGCAGCAAGGTGCTTTTGCCTTCGCCGCTACGACCCATGATCGCGCAGGTTTCTCCTTGCGCCACGTCGAGATCGATGCCTCGAAGCAGGTCGATCTTGATAGGATGTAGGAACTGCTTTTTAATTTTGCGCGCCTTTAGAATCATCCTTCAGACCTCAAAATTTCAGCGGGTTTTACTTTTGAGGCTTTCAATGCAGGCACAAGCCCTGAAACGAGGGAGAGAACTCCTGTTACGGTCAATACGACCATTAACACTTCAACGCTAAGCTGATTGGGGAGTGTTTCTCCGTAAAACATCGGGTTAAACGCGTCGTAACCTTGCAGTCGTGAAATTAATCCCAGGATGCCGTTGAGGTTATTTAGCGTGAGCAACGCCAAAAGCGTACCTATGAACGTGCCGATCAGCCCCATCGTCATGCCGCACAGGCCAAAGATCGCTGCAATGCTCTTAGATGTTGCACCCATGGAGCGTAGAATGCCGATTTCTACTTTCTTGTTGTTCACAAGGATGATGAGCATCGAGATGATATTGGAGCATGCAACGATCAAAATGACGAGTGATATTAAGCCAAAAATGTGCTTTTCGCTGTTAAGCTGCTGTAGGAGGTCCTTAGCGTAATCATATTCGCGGAACGTTTCAACTTTCCAATAAGGTGCGATGCCAAGCCTTTGAAGCTCTCTCTCCAGGTCACTTTTTACAGCTTCTGCTTGTTCAAGGTTTGCAAGGCGCACATTCACGCCATTCGTCGATAAACTTTCCTCTTGCTGCTGCATGGCGCGAAGCGATTGCACAAACTCAGGCGACGCCAATACAAACCTTCCACCCAAAGGAACGATGCCTGGATCGTAAAAGCCTGCGACTTGAACTGGAAGGCGCTGCTCTTGAATCGAACTGACAGAGGGCGCGTAATAAGCGATTTCTCCTCGGTCTCCTAACAATACACCGACATCTCTAAAACTTTTGGGAACTAATACTAGCTCGGCGCCCGTTTGCGCTGGTTGGCGCTGCTGATTGGTGCGGTCTTCTTCAGAAGGTTTTAATAATGTGCTGTTCAGCGACCCATTTTCAGCGTCATTGCTGCCGAGATAGATAGATTGTGTGAGAAACGCTTGCGTCGGTTCTTGTCCGGGACCTAAACCTCTGATTAACTTGAGCTTTAAATTCGCACCAGTAAAAGCAAATTCTTCAAAACGTAGACCAGGATATCCTTTCAGCACATCTTGCGTAGAATAGAGCTGCTTCACCAAATCTTTTAATTGCCCTTCGGTATCGCGGTCTTTAGCCGAGATTGAACGAGGGAGCTCTTCATCTTCTTCGGGATTATAGGGGTCTGATTTAAGGGCTAAAAGTTTCTCTCCGATAGAGCGGGCGGCGTAGTTTGAGCTATTGGAAAGCTTATCAATTTGATAGTAGTAAGAGCTGTAGTATTTTTCAGTGGGAGTCACTCGGACGGGTGCGGTGAGAGAAGTTAACTTCTCAATCCACCCTTTTTCCAGGCCGCGGCTGACAGAAAAAAAGACGAGAATGAGCCAGATCACCAGCGAAATCACCAGGATGGAGATCAAACTGATGATCGATACAGAAAGTTGGCGACGCTTGGGCAGTAAATACTTCCAAGCGATCGACAACTCGTAAAATTTAGATAATGAGCTCATAAGCTGCTTTATGGACAATGTTTCAATCCATTGCAAGCTCAAACGGACTACTTCGTCTCTTTGAACTTGACGTGTTTGCGCAGAACTGGATCAAATTTGTTCAATTCAATTCTTGCAGTGGTGTTTGTTTTATTTTTCACTGTCGCGTAGCAGTAATCGCTCTCTGAGCTTTTTAAGCGAATTTTTTCGCGTTTTTTTGAAGCCATACCAACTATTCTCCGGTACTTAGTTGTGAACTAGGATACCAAAGGATAGGAAAAATTAAAAGGGAATTCTTGTAGAAACTTGAAGGTCGATAATACTGGAGGGCCCTCGTTCCTTAAAAACGTGGTACCCTAAGCCCGCAATCATCGATGCGTTATCTAAACTTAGCTCTCTTGTTGGAAAAATGGGGCGAATTTCCGGCGCTCTTTCCGGGAAAAAGGCCCTCAAAGCTTGATTGTTTGTCACTCCTCCGCCAAGCAATAGAGTCGAACAGCCTGTAGCCTCTTTCGCCTTTAGAACTTTTTCCAATAAATCTTCCAATACCGCGCGTTGAAACGATGCAGATAGATCGCATTTGAACTGCTGGTCGATGGTTTCAGCTCCTTGAACAGCATGCATCACAGCCGTTTTCAACCCGCTGAATGAGAAATTATAGGGATTGTTTTTGCATCTGCCGCCCTTTAGAGGAAATCGTTTAGGATCCCCATTTCGAGCTAAAGCTTCTACTTGAGGCCCGCCGGGATAAGGCAGCCCTAGAAGCTTGGCTACTTTATCGAAAGCCTCCCCTGCAGCATCGTCGACTGTAGTTCCGATTCTTTCATAACTACCCAAGGCATTTACTTTGACGATGACGGTGTGTCCGCCGGAAACAACCATCCCCAACAAGGGAAATTCGGGCTTCTCTTTCAGACCCATTAAAGCTGCGTAAAGATGCGCTTCCACGTGGTTTACGCCAACAATCGGCTTATTTTCCGCAATCGCTAAACCTTTTGCCGCATTAACACCCACCAGAAGTGGGCCCACAAGACCCGGTCCGTAGGAAACTGCGATCAGATCGATCTGCTCAATCGCCATTTTAGCATCGCCCATCGCTTTATCGATCACCGGGATGATCACTTCCATGTGCCTTCTGCAGGCAAGTTCAGGAACAACCCCGCCGTAGATGTTGTGTAAGTCAATTTGCGAGCTGACTACCTGAGAAAGAATCAATTCGCCATCTCTCACCACGGAAGCGGCTGTTTCATCACAGGTGCTTTCAATGCCTAAAACGTACATATTTTGGCATCGAGTTTACAGCAGAATAGCTTGCTGTTCAAGGAAATTCCCATCGACAGGAAAAACCGATTTATAAGAAAATGTTTTCATGCGAGCTCTATTTAAGCCTCACTATTTAAAGATTTTATCCTTTTTAACGGTTGTTCTCGCCTGGTTTATTCTGGTAGAGAGAGAAGCGCAGATCAATTCCCCTCCCCTCTTTTCATCAGGTTTATATAACGCCTACCGCACAGAGTGGAATGCTCCCACAAGCACCCCCACCCTACAAGATCATCAACAATTTGTAGAGCGATTAAGAAGAGCATCCGATCCTATAGAGATCAAGCGCATCTATCTCAACCATGCTGTAAATCATCTATGGGCTGATTACCTTTTTGATTTAGCCCCTTGGAATGGCCAACTATCAAAATATTTGCTCTCCACACAACAACAGCTGCATGAAGACCCAAAATTCAATGGAATCCATGAACCTCGCCTTGAAGATCAGTTCTACTATGGCAATCTCCCTTCAAAAGTATCTGAGATCCAAGGATGCTCTCTGATCCGCATTGGTCAGCCAATGATCTATAGCAATGGGTTAACGCGTTGGATCACGACCCCGCAGCCTTCGCCGGAATTCCTTCAATTCATCCAAGGACAAAAAAGTCATCTTTACGTCAACCTGATGAAAAGAGAGGGTGAAGAGGGCCCTTTGAGCAGGAGCTTGGAAAAGTTAGGTGCAACGCTTCCTAACCTCCTTGTCGTTACGCTGGATAAAAACTCCGATTTTTATCACCAGAAAGAGCCGCTGCAAGCCGACTTTAAGACGACATTTTTGAATAAGCTCATCGACAAAAACGGTGCCTACTCTTTTCCAGACTCTCTTTCAGAGGATGAGCTGGTTGCGTTGATTTTAGCCGTTCAAGAGCACTTCTTTAACGGCAATTCTCCTGAAACTATTGATGAGAGAAAAGACTTCATTGAATTGACCTACATCGCCCTTTTCGACCGCCTTGTGGAGAAATACCAGCCCCAATCGATGAACATTACCTGCAAGCAAGGAATTGACCGCGGGCCCTCTCTCATGGCTCTCTGGCTCTATAGCCATCACGCGATGCCAGACCAAGAGATCGCCGTGCAGCTGTTAGCTCCACCCCTTCTCTTCCACAACCGCGCAAGCCATCTATCCCGGATTGAACGATTCAATTCTGCCGCTTTGCGTTTAAACACACATATGTAACGTGATGTACTCAATCTATAGTACTGCAACTTTAATATTGGCTTCTATATTAGCCTGTATAGTAACAAAGAAGAAGCCTAATTATTTAGTTATTTACTGTATGGCATTTATCTACTTTGTTGTTAATTCGATAGTTTTGCATGCAGATGAGTTTAAGCCTAGATACAACCAGAAAAAATATGAAGATCATTGGTGATGTGCTCTAGGGGAATTTTGACAAGACGATCCATAGCTTGACATTAGCAGAAAGGATATTATTCCCACCCTGTCTGGGTGGGAATGCTCAAAACTACTTAACGTTGTTTTGAATGTAGCGAATGACATCGCCGACAGTCTTCAGCTTCGCAGCATCTTCTTCGGAAATTTCGATGTTGAAACGCTCTTCAAAAGTCATAATGAGTTCAGTCAGGTCGAGTGAGTCTGCATTGAGATCTTCAACGAAAGACTTTTCAGGCGCAACATCATCGCGATCAACGCCTAGTTGTTCGACTACGATGTCGATCACTTCTTGTTCTGTGGTCATAATCTTACCTCTTTATAAACTATCTTACCATTCCCCCATCGACGGTCACTACTTGCCCAGTGATATAATTTGCAAGTGGCGACACGAGGAAGAGGGCTGCATCAGCCACTTCTTCAGGTGTTCCCATTCGTCCTAGTGGAATGCGACTAAGTATAAACTCTCTTTGACTCTCTGTCAAGGTTTCCGTCATTGGCGTCTGAATAAAGCCGGGAGCGATGCAATTTACTTGAATGTTTCGGGGTGCGACTTCTGCAGCTAGAGCTTTGGTCATCGCAATAACTGCTCCCTTGGAAGCGGCGTAGTTGAACTGGCCCGGATTGCCGATCAATCCAATAATGGAGGCAATATTCAGGATTTTTCCCGATCTTGCCTTGATCATTTGACGGATCACAGCTTTTGAAGTGTTAAAGCAAGACTTGGCATTGGTGCTCATCACTTGATCCCAGTCTTCCTCTGTCATCTTCAACAACAGTCCGTCCCGCGTAATACCGGCGCAATTGACTAAGATGTCGATCTTAGGGAATTTAAGAATAGCCGATTCCACTTCGGCGCCTTGCGCGACATTAACGGCTAGAAAGGAAGGTGTTTTTGCTGGGTTGGATTGTCGGATCTCTACAAGCGCCTTTTCCCCTTTTTCAGGATTGGTGCCGAAAATGATCACCTCAGCGCCTTGACTTGCCAACTTCTTGGCAATCGCGAAGCCGATGCCGCTGGATCCGCCCGTAACTAGTGCTGTTTTACCGAGTAATAAGTCGTTCATGTTAAGACCTCTGCAATCGCTTCGAGATCTTCAATCTTTTCAAGAGAAAGGGTTTCGCCTTGCACGCCGATCCTCTTATTCATTCCGGAGAGCGTTTTTCCGCAGCCGATTTCGATATAAAGAGTCACGCCTTCCTTGTCCATGGTGCGAATGTCTTGTTCCCATCGAACGGGAGAAACGACCTGTTCAATCAAATTTTTCTGGATGGAAGCGGCATCATCTACAAAGCTGCCCGTAGTATTCATGGCGATTCGAACGGATGAATCTTTAAATTGGGTGGATAAGATATCCGACTTCAATCGTTCTTTGGCAGGTTGCATCAAACCGCTATGGAATGCTCCGAATACTTGCAAAGGCAATACGCGCTTAGCGCCCTTCGCTTTTGCTCTTTCAGATCCAAGTTCGATGCCCTTTAACGTTCCGGAAATTACCACTTGTCCAGGACAGTTCAAGTTAGCGACCCAGAGATCGTGCGGAAGATCCGCTTCCCGAACAAGTTCCTCGACCTGGTTTGCTTCCAATCCCATGACAACAGCCATGCTGCCTTTGGATGCCAGGCACGCATCGTTCATGTACTGACCGCGCTTTTCTACTAGAGGAAGCCCTTCCTGAAATGCCAATCTGCCCGCAGCTGTCAATGCGCTATATTCTCCCAAACTTAAGCCTCCACAGCAGTAGGGAAGCACATTGGGAAAAAGAGATTTCAGCACTCGAAGGAGAGCGATACTGGTAACATAGATGCCTGTCTGGCTGTTTTTTGTTTCTGTTAGAAGATCGATAGGGCCGTCCCAAATGATCGAAGAGAGATTCCGCCTTAACGTATCGTCCGCTTCTTCAAACGTTTCTTTGGCTGCCGGGTATTTTTCAGCAAAATCTTTGCCCATGCCTACAGTTTGGGCTCCCTGGCCCGGAAAAATAAAGGCGATTTTTTTCATGCGAGCTTCCTTATCAGCGCCGAACCCCATGTCAGACCAGCTCCAAACGCAGTCAACAAAATCCATTCGTCTTTGCGGAGCGGCTGCTGTTCGATGAGCTCTTCTAGAGCAATGGGAAGACTAGAGGCAGAGGTATTTCCATATTTATGGACAGTTTTATAGACCCTGTCAGCGTCAATTTCAAATGCTTTTGCTACGGCATCCAAGATGCGCAAATTGGCTTGATGGGGAACGATCCAGCTAATGCCTGCTCGAGTTAAACGGTTAGATTCCAGACACGCTTCAGAAGCTGACACCATGCGCCGCACAGCATGCTTGAAGAGCTCTTTTCCTTCCATCTTGAAGTAATGCCCTTTGTTCTCAATCGTTTCATGGCTGGCCGGAAGCTTGGAGCCTCCTGCAGGAACATAGGCCAAAAAGGGATGGCCGCCGTCTGCTCCTAACGATACCGATTCAATAGCAAAACCATCGGAACCCAGTTCAATCCATGCAGCCGACGCGCCATCGCCAAATAGAACGCAGGTGTTGCGGTCGCCATAATCAATAAATGAAGACATCTTTTCAGAAGCTACGAAGAGGACGTTTTTGTATTGCCCGCTTTCCACTAACGCTTTGGCAATAGAAAGACCATAGAGAAACCCGGAGCAAGCGGCTTGCACGTCCATAGAAGGAACAGTATGAGCGCCGATCGCCGCTTGAACAAGTGCGGCAGTCGATGGCGCCAGATAGTCGGGAGTCATTGTAGCAACCAAAACGCATTCGACGTCGCTAGCACTTTTCCCCAGCTTTTCCAAAAGCTTGAGAGCCGCTTTTGCTCCCATATCCGCACACGATTCGTCCTGAGCGGCGATTCGTCTTTCTTTGATTCCCGTGCGGGATACGATCCACTCGTCAGTAGTCTCGACCAACTCTTTCAGGTCGCCGTTCGAGAGAACGCGCTCCGGAAGATAGGAAGCTAATGCAGTTAGGCTCGCAATCTGTTTTTTTGTCATCCTTTCCTATTTTTTCTGTTCGTCTTGAAGCCCTTCTAATAGATCGATCAAGAGACGGACACCAACGCCCGTGCCGTATCGCGGTTGATATCGCTTGGCTTCGTTGATATAAGCAGTTCCTGCAATATCGATATGAGCCCAAGGAGTCTTACCAACAAATTCATGGAGGAATTGCGCTGCAGTGATCGACCCGCCTGACCTGCCCCCATGGTTCTTCATATCGGCAATATCCGACTTCAGGGCGTCTTTATACTCATCATGGAGCGGCATTCTCCAGAGCCTCTCAAACGTTTCGCTACCTGAACGGATTAAAGCATCCGCCAAAGCGTCGTTGTTGGAAAACAAGCCGGAACATTCATTGCCAAGAGCGATCTCAATGGCTCCGGTTAAGGTGGCCAGATCGACAATGCGCGTTGGTTTGTAATGAGCAATTCCATAAGCCAAAGCGTCTGCTAAGATCAACCGCCCTTCAGCATCGGTATTGGTAATTTCTACAGTTTTTCCAGCGTAGCTTGTATACACATCACCGGGCTTATAGCTTTCAGAGGCAATGCTGTTTTCGGTCGCAGGGACAATCACGACGAGGTTCACTTTTAAGTTAAGCCGGCTCGCTACTGCTAATGTTGATAATACACAAGCGGCTCCACCCAAATCACACTTCATTGTTTCCATCGAACCTGTCGGCTTCAAGTTCAAGCCTCCAGTGTCATAAGTGACCCCTTTACCAACAAGAAGCGTTTTATCTTTCGATTTAGGGTTGCCCTGATACTCTGCAACAATCAGGCAAGGATCGCGTGGAGAAGCACGTCCCACCGCCAAAAGTAGACCCAAACCCTCTTTTTGCAATGCTTTTTTATCGAGAATAGTCGTCTTGATCTTTGAGTTCTTTTTGGAAAGATTTTTCGTCCAATCAGCTAAATAGTCGGGATTGACCTCATCGGCGTTGCCATTGACCATATCACGAGCCTCAAA
>JBKEAL010000074.1:0-9366 GCA_047972195.1 Parachlamydiaceae bacterium | reverse complement strand
GTATTTTGAGTAACTAGTTCGTCATAAGTCAGCATGCTTGAGGAGTATGCTGAAAATATCATTTAGCATGGAAGGAAAATTTTAAGTAAATGTTCGCGGGGGTACCCCGTGAACATTTACGCCCGAATTATCGATTGACTATTAATCCATTTATGAAATATAATCCTTCCATTTTAAACATAAGGCTTATTATCTATGTCATCAATAAACACGCCCATAGAGTTTAAACTTAGAATTAATCAAATTCAAGAAGATCTCGCAAATCACAAATGGATAGATACTAATTTGGAAGGGCGCACAAAGGATGGAAAAATAGTCCGTTTTTTTAAGAGCCTACTTCGCATTTTCGGGCACGACTCGTACAGAAATATACGCATTAATGAAGTTGTACAGGTCTATGTGCAAACCTTTGAAGTGTTTAAGGATGCACTTGATAACACAGATAAAGAAGCTGCTCTCCAAGTACTTAAAACTTTAAAAAAACAAGTCATTAAAGATCATCGACATGCCGAGATTTTTAAAAATGCATCTCAAGCACTCAAGACAAATGAGCTTCCTATCATATCTCAAACCGATGAATCTTCTACCTTACCTCCATTACCCCAAGAGATATCATCTAGAACCGAATCACCGGATACCTCCCTGCAAGTAGATCCCCCTGTTAAAATTGAAGAAAGACCGCTTTCTGTAGAACTGTTTTCAGCACCACTTTCCACTAAAGAGCTTGCTTTACCCAGATTTGAAGCCTTAAAAAATCAACCTAAGATCGATATCACTGCATACGAACAGCTTAAAACCGAAAGCAAAATGAAAGATTCGTTCAACGAAAGTTACGAAGAAACAACTCGTGAGTTGACTGGTTTCGAGTTAACAAGTTACGGCATGAACCTCATCAAAACCGACTATGAAAGCTTAGTCGATGAATTAGACAATATATTAAAAAGCGCCCCACAGATAATTCAAAGTCTTAATGATTATGAAGCAAATTTATTGCCTGTCAATCCGAGTGTAATTTCTGTAGTTCCGGATCAAATCCCGAATCCACCACCACTTCCTCCTTCCAGCAACAGACCACTTCCACCCCCTCTTCCTCCAGCTGGAAAACCTGTTTTAGGAAAATCTCAAGCCACCCAAAATTTAGAAAACGATGAAATCGAGTCTCTTTTACGTGATATTCACGATGTAAAAGATAGTGATGTTTTATACCAAACAAATTCTGCAAACCGATCAAAAATAGAACAGTGGAGAAGGGAAATGATGGAAACCCTTTTCCCTGGAGCAGAGTTCACATTAAGCTTTGACGAGCTAATTCCTTACATGGAAAAAACCCTTGCACAATACCGCGGGAAGGTAGTTGAGTGGGAATCAAACAGCCTTGATTATAGAAAAAAGAAAGAATCCTCACGTTTAAATAAATCCAATGATGAAGGCTCTTCAGTCGAGCGCACTACTCAAGAAATCAACTACTTAACAAAAGCAATACAGCTGTTAAACAGCGTACAAGAAAGCGCAAAGAATAGCGTCGTCACTTCCCGTCGAAAATCGGATCTGGAACGTCTCACAAAAAATAGAAATTCTATTCTGCAAAACCCCCATTTAACTCACTCGGAAAGAGATCTGCAATTGCAAGAGGTCATGCAGCAGATTGATGGTATCGCTTCTAGTCTAGATAGAGCAAAAAGAGAGAGAGTCAACGTCGCGAAAACTTATAAAACCTTTTGCGATGGAATCAAAATACTCATACCGGAAATAGCGAACAGACCCTTTAGCACTATTCCAACAACAGAAGAATTTCAAGAACTCAAACAGCTTGTTGAAAATAGAATGAATGGAGTGAAATCTGGTGAAATTGCTGCTTCTGATGTTGCCGTGAATCCGTTTTTAACAGGGCAGACAAGAATGCTCGAATCCGTTAAATCGTTTAACTCAAAGACTCAGCTAAAAAAAACGGCTTCCTCTACCAATAAAGTTGAAAACACAACCGAAGCGGTTATTAAAGTTCCCAACAAAAGAAACAAACTTAATACACTTTCCAATGCGGTTGCTCGTCAAATAAGCGAACTAAATAAACAATGGGAAAATAGCGATATAAAATATTCATCTGAGCCATTCGAGAAAGCAAAATCCACTTTTGCAACCCTCCTTAAAGATGATTCAGATGAAGATTTATATAACCTCGTTTCTGAACTCTATACCTGTCATCAAGGGCTCCTCGAATTAGTGATAAAACTATCGCGTTCGACGAACATTCCAAAACCGGATTTTACTAAAATGCTTGAGAGTTTAGAGGCTAAAAAACAACATCTGCCTGCGAATTTCAGGGAAAATAACCGCATCGAAATCGATTCCGGTGTTTTAAAACAATATAAGCAGTGGATGGCTGAATTCATCGACGAGGTAACCTTATCCCTTAAGTCTAAAAACTTGATTGCAGTGATTGCAAAAAATATGTCTGCAATTGATTCCCGAATGGAATCATTGCCTGAAAGATTCAAGAATGAACAACTCGTAGGTTTTATTAACGACCTCAAGGCAGCTCATGAGGCATATTCCCAAGATTCATCTTCACCCATTGAAAAACTCGATCAACTCTATGCCTCAAGTGATAATTTTATTATGGTATTAGGGTTCCTAAATGATGAGCTTGGATCCTTTTCTATCAATAGTGGGTGGGAAGGTTTTAAACGATTGACCACAGCTGGAGCAGCTATTAGAAATAGATTAACAAATCCTTCAGAAAAAAATTGGTTAATAGGACTACTCACAAAAGAATTCAACCATATTAAAACTCAATTACCCAAAAACAATGTAAGCTAAGCAGTAAGGAATCCTATGACAATCCAATTTACACAAAACGCTCAAAAAGACTCCTCTGCATATCTTTTAACAAGAAAAGCAGCGGATAACTTTGCTAGTTTAGAGAAAGAGCCACGTTACAACAATTTAACGAAGGCTCTATTTGAAGAGCTGGCATCCTCTTTGGATTGGTTAGATTCTGAAGGAGAAGCCAATTTAAATAACGCTAAAGAACTTACGGGAAGATTTTTTCAGACCTTCAATCCAGCAATGGAAGCTAATCAAAAGCTCACTGATTGTCTATTTTCAGAAGGAGAATTTAGTCTAATCGAAAAGGAAATCCCCGCCTTTCTTGAATATTTGAAATGGATTCAAACGAACTGTCAAGAACATTTAGCAAAATTTAAAGCAGTGAAGGATAGAGGCGAAGACATTAAAAATTCCCTCAGAGATAATCAGGATGTTAAAGAACATTTTAACCTAAAGGCAGCCCCATCTTTTGAAGTCGAACTTGCAGTACCTTCAGATCTTGATGAGGAGGAACTTGTTTCTCTCTCTACAACGTTGCAAAAATTACGTGCTAAACAAGAAAAATTAAAGGATCTTGAAGCGGCCTCTGAAAAGCTATTCAGCGACTTATGCGAATGGATGAAAGCCATAGAAAATGAAGAGAAACCGGCTCAGCAACCTCTTCTTGAACAATTCCAAGAGTTGCGCACTAAGATTCAGGATGTGTCTCGTGAAGAAATAAATTTTGCTCCAAACCTGCTTAAAAAAAGTTTCTTTTGCAGCAAGGCTGCAGGACGCGCCCTGGAACAGATAGCTGAATTAGCAAAACGATACAATGCACAAATCGATGAAACTAAGGAACGTCTCGAAGCTCGTTATGAAGACCATTCTCTCGATTACGAATTATGGAAATCTTATAAGCTAAACGGAGAGCTACTCTCCCCTGCAGAGCTTGCTAAAAGCATCAATCCTGATCGAAGAGTTTTAGCACTCCTTAAAACGGTGAGCTGGCTAAAGGATCTGCCTCGTGCAGAATTAGAGAGCTTGAAGCGCGTTTTTACTAATCTCGATTCAACTGAAAAAAATGTGTTTAAAAGATTGGCCGAAGAATCTTCTACTGCCGAACAATTTTTCGAGAAGCTAGGCAGATTCTATAATGAAAGAATGCAACATATCGAAAAGCAAAATCAACTCCTCGAAAAAGAAAAAAGAGAATTGCAAGCTGAGTTAAGCCGAGGAGCCAAAAAGTTAACTGATTTAACTGCCGAGAAAAAGAAGTTGAATGAGCAGATCCTTTCACTAAGTCAGCAGATTGCAGATTCACAAGTGAAACAAAAGAATACTGGCTCTTTAGAAAAAGAACTCACAGAAAAAAAAGCGCGTGTTATCCAACTTGAAGCCGAAATCCAATCATTAAATCGTCAAGGGCAAGAGCTCACCCAAAAACTTGAAACAACAGATGCTAAACTGGCTGACGTTCAACAAAAATCACAAAATCAAATCAGAACGCTGGAAACAGAAAAAAGAGAATTACAAGCTGAGTTAGGTAGAGAAGTCAAAAAGTTAAAAGATTTAACTGCAGAGAAAACGAAATTGGAAGAACATATCCTTTCACTAGGTCAGCAGATTGCAGATTCACAAGTAAAACAAAAGGATACTGGCTCTTTAGAAAAAGAACTCACAGAAAAGAAAGCGCGTGTTATCCAACTTGAAGCCGAAATCCAATCATTAAATCGTCAAGACCAAGAGCTCACCCAAAAACTTGCAACAACTGATGCTAAACTGGCTGACGTTCAACAAAAATCACAAAATCTAATCAGAGATTTAGAACAAAAAGTTAAAGCGCTGGAAACAGAATTGAGTGGAGCTAATCAGGAAACTAGGAACGAAATCGAAGATTTACGTAGAAAGCTTACAGCTTCGAGACAAAAAGCCAAAGCTCTAAAAGTAGAAAAAGAGGACTTGTCAAAACAAGTTAGCGAACAAAACGAAAGAATGCAAGCTATCCAACAGCAAAATCAATTACTCGAAAAAGAAAAAGGGTGTCTAAAAACCCATATTCATGAATTGAAAACACAATACGAAGAGAAACGTTCTCGTATGGAAAAAGAACTCGAAAATAGAATCAGCGAGTTAACTGAACAAAAACGACAAGCAATGACGTTATCTAGAAATAGAAGGGATCTTGAAGAAAAAATCCTTGAATTAGAAAGCGAGTCTTTCGATGCTAAAAGTGAAATCGCGAGGCTTAAAAAGCAGCTAGAAGAGGAAGAGGCAGCCGACAAAGCAGCACTAGAAAAACGTATTAACGAACTCCTGGATCAAATAAGCACAAATAGTACCGAACATCGGAATATGTTAAGTACGATCGAAACCCTCCAAAACGATCTCAAAGAAAAAAGAGAAATTATTGTTAATTCTGAAAAGGAAAAGGAAGATCTAAAAAAAGAGTTCCTAAGTCTAAAAAATCAATTTGAATCCGAACTTGCTCAAGCTCGGAAAGAAGGCGAAATAATAAGTTATTTCGCAAGGGATCCCTATTTTGAAGCGGTGCTTAACCCAAAAATCGCACAGAAACAGACCAGCGGCCTGTCTCCGAGCGCTAGACGTTGGCTTGGCCTCATACCGGGTGCAGACCTTTTCTTTTGATGATTTTAGCAGCAAACGTAAAAAAGAATGGCGAGGTAGTGGAAGGCGCTGCCAGCCATGACGAAGAGATGCCAGATGGCGTGATGGAATAGGGGTTTTTCGAGCAGGTAGATCAGGGCGCCGAAGGTGTAGCACATGCCTCCGGTGAAGATCAGAACCAACCCATCGTAGGGTATTGCATCGCGGATGGGTTCAAAGGCGAAAACGACCAGCCAGCCCATCATGAGGTAGATTCCTGTAGAAAGCAGGCGGAATCTCCCTGTGTAATAGAGCTTGAAGATCACACCAAACAGGGCGATCGCCCACACGATGGAGAAGAGCATCCAGCCGACGCTCTCTTTGAGAGTGACTAGAGTAAATGGAGTGTAAGAGCCGGCGATCAAGCCATAGATTGCTGCATGGTCCAGTACTTGATATCTTGCTCTTAAGCGCTCATCCGTCGTTCCATGGTATAGTGTCGAGGCTAAATAAAGGAGCACCATGCTGGTGCAAAAAAGGATGCCGCTGCCGATTTTCCAGGGGTCATTGGTCTCAAGGGATTGATAAAGAAGCCAAAGTAGGGCGATCACGCTTAACACTGTGCCCATAGCGTGTGTCAGAAAACTCGCTTTTTCTTCGAGATCCTCAATTCTTGTTCTATTGCATTCTAAGGAGGTCATATATCTCTTCTCTGGTCAGTGTTTTAAACACATACTGGTCATCGATGCCTATAGACTCTTCGATCAACACTTTTTTGCGTTCGATGATCTGATCGATTCTTTCCTCAAAGCTATTTTTTGTCATCAATTTAAACACTTGCACACCTCGACTCTGACCAAATCGGTGCACGCGGTCAGTTGCCTGATCTTCCCTTGCCGCATTCCACCATCTGTCATAATGGATCACGACCGATGCGCTCGTTAAATCAATTCCCAATCCGGCCGCTTTTAATGAGGCAACAAACACCTCGCAGGAGGGGTCTTCAGCAAAGAGTCTAGCCTGTTCTCTTCGGTCGCGCGTGGCACCTCTGATAGAAGCAAAGCCGATTCCGGCTTCTTTTAAATACAGTTCAATGATATCCAGCATGCCCAAATATTGGGAGTAGACAACGACCTTTTGACCGCTGTCCCGCGCCTCGTTTAACAGTTCTTTGAAAAGTTCCCATTTTCCCGAATGATAATGCTGGTAATCCTCAACCTTTTTGTAATAGAGGGCAGGATGGTCGCAGATCTGCTTCAACTTAGACAATAGGGCAAAGACATGCAAATAGGGAACCGATTTTGAAGGATCTGAAAGGTCGTGCATGATCGATTCTTTCTGCTGCAAAAGCACTTCGCGGTAGAGAGTTTCCTGCTCATCGAGAAAGTCGCAACGCGCCATTTCCTCTGTCTTTTCAGGCAAGTCGGACATCACATCTTTCTTCATGCGACGCATCACAAATGGCTTGATTAGGCGATTTAATAGCCCTTTCCGCTCCATGTTATTATCCCGTTCGATAGGATAGACGATATGGCGCAAGTAATCTGCTTCCGGAGGCATATATCCGGGCAAAGTCAAATCGAAAAGTGCTTTAAGCTCGCGTAAGCGGTTTTCAATCGGCGTACCGGTCAATCCCACTTTAACCCCGCCCTTTACGCGCTCCAAGACCGTATATAGTTTGCTACGATGGTTTTTTGCCGCCTGAATCTCATCGTAAATTACGACATCAAAATAATTTTCGTTAAACCACTCCCCTTCATTTCGCAAAATGCCATAAGAGGTCAAAAGCAGGTCGAAGGGCTTTTCAAGATCGTTCTTCCGGAAGGGTCCATGGAAGGTCAAGACCTTGATCGAAGGAAGAAACTCTTTCAATTTGTCTTCCCAGTGGTACAGCACAGACGTTGGGCAGACAACCAAGGCACGCGATTGTGGTTTATCCTGCTTTAAGGCAGCAATCAATGCCATTGCCTGGTGGGTCTTTCCTAAGCCCATCTCATCGGCCAAAAGCCCTCCCAACTGATAATGGTACAGTGTATAAATCCAAAGTGCTCCTTTTTGCTGATAGGGCCTTAAGTTGCTCTTCAAAAGCCTGAAATCGGGATCGTGGATCTTTTTTAACTCGACAATCTCTCTAAAAAGCGTTGAAGCCTCAGCGCTAGCCTCGATTTCCTCAAAGGCATACAGGCGCAAAAGCTCTGCCGTGGTTAATAAGACAGACCCATCTTCTAAAATCGCTTCCGGTTTAAGCCTACGCATCCATACGAGCTTCTCTTTGAAAAGAGCGATGCAGCCTTGCGGTGAAAAGAGATAAAATTTTCTGGAATAAAGAGCGGCCATCAACTCATTTAAGGGGATTTCACCTCGTTCTGTCTTGAAATGCAGATGCAATTTCCAGGAGTGGAATGGCCCCTCGCTAATCTGGTCCAAACAGAGCTTTAAAAAGGCCGGAGCGCGAAGCCGAGGATCTAAATGATGCACCCAAGGTTCTAAACTCTTTAACTCAGACTCGAGAAACTTCTTCACATCATCTTTTGGGATGACCAGCGGTTCGCGGTATTTTTCCGGCAGCCTTAAAGCAGCAGGCAGCTCATAAAAGCCTTCGCCGTTCACATAAACCCACTCTTCATAATAGCGCAGCTTGGTTCCCTTATAGGCTTCAGCCACCTCATAGTGCGGCATCACTTGAATTTTTTCGCCCGAGATGAGCTTGACATCGATTCCCGCAGAGGAAAAAAGAGCGTCCTTCATAAAGAATCCAGGAATCAACTCCAGCTCTTTCTGATTTCTTCGAATAAAGGAGGCGACCTGGTCAGGTCTTAAAACATCCCCAAAAGGCAGTTGGATTTGATGGGAGGCGTCTGTCTTAACAAAAAATCCCTCATGTTCAACATACATCCATTTTCCAAATGTATGGGTATGCGCTTTTGCTTCGTGGGCCATTTTTTGATGGAAGCGCAACGCGCCTCGTTCATCTACGGTGTAGCTTACCAGGGCATCCATGGAACTAACGTGAACGGAAAAACCGGGATATTGATTCAAAAACTGCGGGTGCTTTTGGATAAACTCATACACATCCCCTTCAGCCACCTTTTCAGGATATTGCGCTTTTTCGCGATGAGAGATCAGATAAAATCCTTTACCCGGTACGTAAGTCCATCTGCCAAACTCCCGCGCCTCGCTTAAATCCCTTTCAGATAGTAAATAAGGGGTGATCTGTAGGTTCCACTGCTTGTCAAATGAAAGCGACCATTGCAGCGAAACATCTTCAGAATGACACAGCGGAACTTTGAAAAAGTCATTGACTTCCGTGGAATAGCGGTCAAAGAAAGCATTCAATTCATGCGCTTCGAATGCCGACTTAATTGTCTCAATCGGGAAAAACCCTTCATGTGGTTTAAATAACCAGCTACCTACTTTGACAGCACCGTCAAATACTTTAGGTTTCTTCTTCAACTTGAGGTGAAGAGACATCTGCTTGGGATCAAATTCGATCGACTGCACAAGGTCTTTCAAAGTGTGATACACCTTGATGTGGCACTGATCGAGATTGCTAAAATTGTCCTGAGTAATTGTTGGAATCAGCTTTTCCCAGTTCTCTTTCTTTAGGGTGCATGATAGTTCAAATTGAGGATGGTTCAGAATGCACACTTCAGGAAGTGATTCCCCTTCAAACTGGATCTCCAGAGGGCCCTTAATAAAAATGTACTTGGATAATTCCCCCCAAAATGAGATTTCGAACAGCAACGATTCGCTTCCCTTCCCTGCTCTATATTCTTCAAGCTTCTCTTCCGACAAATTGGAGAGGGCTAGTGAATTTTCTTCAGAAGCTTCCGGTTTCTCCAGCAGTTCCTGAATTGACTTCTTCACCGCATCGTTTTTCCACCGGAGAGAAAACCCTGCCAGCTTGATTTCCTCAGTGCTCATTTTAGGCAGCTTTTTTGAACCAAACCTATG
>JBKEAL010000294.1:0-7751 GCA_047972195.1 Parachlamydiaceae bacterium | reverse complement strand
AAAGATGGGTCTGTGAACAGCAGTGCAAATATGTTCCAAGCTACTATTGGAAGCATGTCTGCGGTAAGCCTGGCTGCCCAAGCCCCTGCCCAACTAGATAATTTTCCTTGTAAGGTGGAGGAAATTCTTTCTTCCACCTTTTTTTTTATTTCAAAAACCGTTTATTTCAAACTTCCCGTGCCCGCATCCTATTACCCATAAGTTCTGATTCCTTTATCGCAAAGGCTAAGAAGACAAGGAGATGCACAGAGAATAGACAAATGGAAAGAGGCGCATTTAAAATATCAGAAAACCATTCGGCTTGGTCAATAGTTATTCTGATCTTTCAAATGCGCCTCTTTCCATTTCGATTGTAGAAAGCATTGCTTTGCAATGCTTTCTAAGAAGTGCTATAGCGATATAACAAATAATCTCTTTGCGTTCTTCGCGCCTTTGCGATTAAAAAATCCGAGAGTGTGGTCGGGCAAGGGTTTTTTCGGGCACGGGAACGGGAAGGACTACCACTGATATTGAATATTGAGGAAGCAACCCCAATATTCAAATCGCGTTTTGATGTAATTGAAAGGATAGTTGGGGTGGCTGCCGTAAATGATAGAGTTATAGAACGGGACAGCTCCAAAAGCGATGGAGTTCATACGCCAAACGAGAGGCATTTCCACAAAATATTGCAGGCGTTCGTTAATGCGCTGTTTCGAGGGATCCATTTCGCGATCGTGCGAAATATAGCATTTGGGGCTTAAGGGGTATCGAACCTCGAGGTTCAACCGCCACTGCAGATCGCATGTGGGATAGCAGGAAAGGATCGTGCCGAAGGAGGCAAAACTATATTCCGTTTTAAAATGTGCATGGATTGGACTTGGAGAGGTGAAATTATTCTTTTCCTTAAGCCATCCGTAGCCTGCAAAGGGGGTGATAGAAGGCTGCCAGCCTTCCTTACTTTGGAATGTGTATCCAAATCTGCCTTCATACCATTCCTGGAAAAATTTAGAGTGTAAGGAGACTCCGGAACCGGAATGTCCGCTAAGTGAACCACTTCCCCAATAGCCTTCAGCGCCTATGTACCAACCATAGCGTTTAAACCACTCAAACCCATATCTGACTCCCATCAAATGGCCGTGCTGCTTGGTTTGAAAGGAGTTGGTTCTTTTGACATGCTTCCAGTCGGGGCCTACGTACACTATCTTGCGATGAAGATTGAGATCGGCTTTCAACTCTTGGAGAAATGCCATTCCCGCAAGAGCCATGAGTAAGTATTTAAGCATGCAATTCCTGAAATTCCTTTTGTATAGAGAGAATAGTGTAAATATTCAAGAAAAATAACTTGTGCATTTACTCTCTAAATAGCGATAAATAACTTTTTGAAAGGAGGTTCAGGATGCGGCACTTGCTTTGCTCGTTATTTCTTTTTTCACCGCTGTGTGGAGAGGAACTCATGGTCTATACGACATCAGGATTCGGTTATAGAGTAGAAGTTGATCCTGAAATGACCCTTGGAACCTTGATGGAAAACATCCAAAACAAGTCCGTGGCAGTTTACAGAGACTATTTTAAGGAGGTTACTCCTTCCGAAAAATCGGAAATCAGCTTCATCGTCAATACATTGGGAATGAGCTCATTAGCTAAGATCACAAAACAAAAAAGCTCCTTGAAGAGAGCCGGAACCAAAGTAGACCATATCCATCCCTTACGCTTTTTGCAGACGATCTTTCAAGACGAGAAAATGAAAGCGTCTATGCAATCCCTTTACGGTCGATCCTGGGTATGGAGCGAATTCAGCGACGGATTAGAGCGCAGCTTGAATGAAGAACAGGAAAATGAGAACCTTCCGCCTGAGTATGTGCACGATTTTGTCCATATTCTCAACATTCCCTTTGACGCCGTATACCCTTTGATTCAACAATCGCGTTGGGATAACTTAGTAAAGACACTGATCAAATTGATTCCCAGGAACGAAAATGCTGACAGATACAACATGTGAATTAGATATCGTTAGAGCCGTTAGAAAGTATGGCGGCCAGGCATCCGATGCCATTCTGGATGCAGACTGCAAGCAGTTCACAACGCCCGGAATCGATGGATTTATAGGTTATAAAACGCCTGGTGATTGTGCAATGATTTTTGGAGATCCGGTTACTGCAAAAACGGACTTTGAATCTATTTTAAAAGCTTTTTTTGCAACTACCTCCCCGCAATTCCACAATACGATCTTCATTACAGCGTCCAAAAACCTAAAAGAGTTGTTGTTTGGGAAGTTTGTGCATGCCGCTGTTCAATTCGGCAATGAACTGCATCTCGATCCTTTTGACGATCCTTTAAAGCTCACAGGAGAAAAAGCAAGCTTGGTTAGGCGGAAAGTGCGCCACGCAACAAAAGAAGGCGTAACCGTACAAGAGTATAAAGGAAATGATCCTGCACTGGAAAATGAGTTTGAAAAGCTCGCCGTTCGATGGCGCAACTCCAGAAAGGGCGTTCAGATCCACACTTCACAGATTAAAATCTTTGAAAATCGCCTGGGTAAGCGCTGGTTTTATGCATCCAAAGAGGGAAAAGTCCTTGGCATTTTGCTCTTAAATCAGACAGAAAGCAGCAATGGATATCTATTAAACCGCTACCTTGTGCTCCCACAAGCTCCCGGAGGAGTACCCGAGTCACTCGTAATCGCTGCGCTAAATACTTTAAGAGAAGAGGGTTGCCGCCATCTTTCATTTGGTTCCGCTATCAACTTAAGTACCCGTAGCATCGATGGTTTTAGCCCCGTCCAATCGTGGATTGCAGAAAAAACTCTGCAATTGTCCGATTCTTTATTCAAACTCTCCCAGCGGCAATCGTTTTGGGAAAAGTTCCATCCCAAATCGGAGCCCTCTTACATTCTGTTCCAGCACCCAAAGGTCGGATTAAAAGAAATATTTTCCTTATGTAAAGCGTTAAATGTTTCCTTGTAATTCGTTAATCTGTTACATCGGAGAAAAGATAAGTAAAGAGGCAAACTATGCAAAGAAATTTATACGCTCTTCTTGCAATTTCAGCAGGGCTTTCAAGCTGTGGCGGGATCAACGACACTTTTCGTGCGTTAGAGGAAAACCGACAAGCGATTGATAACAGTACCTGCGTGATCGAGGAAAACATCCGTGCAATCGAAGAGGCTAACCGCGGCATCGAAGAAAACCGCCGTCAGTTGGAAGCGATCAATGAAGAGCTGAAGAAAGCAAGCCAAAATTAACAAGGAACGAGACCATGAAAAAATCTGCCATTCTCATTCCCCTCATGGGTTTAGCCTTAGCAAGCTGCGGCACGGTCGATAAGATGAACAGACTTGTTCAAGAAAGCACCTGCTCTATCTATGCCAATAGCGATGCTATCCAAAGAAGCACCGAAGCGGTCAATCGCAATGCAGCTCTGGTCGAAGCAAGTAATCAGGCAATCGAAGAAAACCGTAAAGTGCTGCAATCCGCAGGGCACTAACCTTCCTGCCTTTGCTCATACAAAAAACCTCCCGCTTAGCTTGCGCTCTAGCGAGCGCAAGCTAAGCGGGTGGTTTTTACAGGTACAGGCGCTGAAAAAGTAAGGGGAAGCCCCTTACTTTACAATGGAGACGAGCTGCTCGGCGTTAACGACGCTCTTTTTGCCAAACCAGATCTTCCACAGAACTTTAGCGAATGCTTCACTGTTGATAGTTCCGGCAAGATTGCCATTGATGTACACTTGAACTACACCGCCTGGCAGCTGTCTGATCACCTGCTCTTCCCCTTTGGAAATATTGTGATTAAAGAAGGAGACGTACTGATTGATCTCTTTGCTTAAAGCGGCTTCTTGACCATCAGCGGCTATTTTAAGAGACTCTCTGTATGCATCCGTAATCTGTGAAGCTTCCGCATTTCGGACCCATTTAATGCTCAATTGTTTTGCTTTATCGCTGTCCAAGACTGTTTGTACGCGGTTTGCTGCATCTTTTGAAAGCCCGCCTTCCAGATAGCTTGCCACACTGTAAACTTTAAACATCAACTTCTTGCGTGTAGAAACGCCGGTAGCTTCCAGGTCGTATTTTTTGCCACCCTCTTCAAAGGAGACTGTAGAAGGAAATTTCTCCCCAGTTTGGCTATCTGTAATTTCATTTTCCGCGAATAGCCCTGCGGAAAAAAGTAGTAGAGACGCACAAAGGGTATAATATATTTTATTCACAGCAGCTCCTTAATGATTGGGGTTGGTATCCTTAATATTTACCATAATGGTCAAATGGACGCAAATTTACCGCTTTCTGCGAAATAAAAAATCCGTTATAAGTCCTTTAAAAAAAAGGATCTTATGCGCTTCAAAACAAAAGCTGTCCATGCAGGGCAAAGTCCCGATCCCACCACGGGCGCAATCATGCCGCCCGTCTATATGACCACGACTTATCTACAGGAAGAGCCGGGCGTCAGCAAGGGATATGAATATACTCGCGCACAAAACCCCAACTTCACCCTTTTGGAAGCGCAGCTTTCAGCGCTGGAAAACGCCGCCTACGCCACCGTTTTTTCTTCCGGGCTTGGAGCCTTGACCTCGATGGTCTCCACTTTAAGCCAGGGAGACCGCGTTATGGCAATCGACGGTCTATATGGCGGCACTTACCGCCTGTTCAATCAGGTGTTCAACCGATTTGGCGTAGAATTTCAATCGTTACACCCAAAAAACAAAGAGAGCTTTGAAAAAGCTCTTAAGTCCAAACCAAAATGGCTCTTTTTAGAAAGCCCGACCAATCCTCTTCTGGAAATTTTTGATATTCAAGAACTTGCGGGAAAAGCGAAAAAGGAAGGCGTCCGCGTCATCGTAGACAACACGTTTGCAAGCCCCTACTTTCAAAACCCTCTCGATTTAGGTGCAGATATCGTATGGCACAGCACTACCAAGTATCTCGGAGGACATTCAGACGTCGTTGGCGGCGTTGCGATGACCAACGATCTTTCGATCAAAAACCAGTTGGATTTTGGTCGTAAAGCGCTTGGCATGAATCCGAGCCCCTTTGATGCATGGCTAACCTCCCGCGGCGTCAAAACGCTGGCAGTGCGTATGGAAAGGCATCAAGAGAACGCCTTGAAGGTCGCTGAGTTTCTAAGCAAACACCCCAAGGTCAAGAAAGTGTACTATCCCGGCCTAGAAAGCCACCACAACCATGCGGTCGCTAAAAAGCAAATGAGCGGTTTTAGCGGAATTGTTTCTGTCGAGTTCAAACTGGATTTAAACGAAGCGAAAAAGCTGGTTTCCTCCTTTGAGATTTTTTCTCTTGCAGAGAGCCTGGGAGGAGTTGAGTCTTTAGTTTGCCACCCGGCGACAATGACGCATGCATCGATCCCTAAAGATGAACGTGAAAGAATTGGCCTCTCCGATGGTTTGATGCGCTTTTCCGTAGGCATTGAAGATGCTGACGATCTGATTGAGGATCTTAAACAGAGGTTAAAATGATTTTCCGATATATAGTAGTTGCCCTTGCCTTTGTAGTCACTTTGGCTGCCCATGAACCTTACCATGCTAAAGTGACTGTGGATGTAGAAAGCGCAACAGTCTCTGCTCCCAACTTGGTCGATCTGACAAGAAGCCTGAAGGAATCTAGCTTGGAACAACTGATCCCTTTCTACACGCCTGTCACTCCTGTCTCAATTGGAATCAATTTAAGAGGCATTTTGGCACAAACGTCATTTGCTGCCAATTCTACGACTCTCGTCGTGGACATTCCACAAGCTAATCTTACTCAATCGTTTACTGGTGCTACCCGCGACGATAGCCTGGTGCTTTTTCGGGAAGCGATGCGAAATGGAGGCCGCAATCAAAAGCTTTTAAAGGCATATAGGCGTTACTCCCCCATCGATCCCGTGGCAGGCAACCCTAACAGCCTGCTTGCTTTTTCAGGACAAGCCGACTACAACCTCGGAAAACTGTTCCCTGAAGCAGGCTGCTGCTGTTCAGCAAACGTTCAGCCTACTGTGCACCTATTTCAATTAAATTTGGACATTAGCCGCGGCTTTTCCAAAGGGTATGACACAACCGCAGTTGCACTGCCGTTTCGCTATTCCTACTCCCCTACTGACCGCTGGGCTTTCATCATCGATGCTCCAATGACCTACTTAAGAAATGGAGGCGCCTCTTCCATCGCAGGCTCAATCGGCGCAGGATTGCAATGGCAAGTGACAGACCACTGGTTTTTAACTCCTGTGGTCAGGTTAGGATCGAGCGGATCCTTTGACCTATGCACAACGGGCAACTTTGCATCGGCAGGTTTGGTCAGTAGATTTGACCTTCCCTTTTCGCAGTTTGTGCTTTCGTTGACGGACTATGTTGGGTACAGCGCGAGCACCAATTTTTGGCTGACGGGCATCAACTTCGATTATCACTTCCAAACGTTTCAATTTAAAAATGGTTTTTCCCTAACATCCTGCGAAGGTTTTTGTCTTTGTGACAGAGAAGTGAAATACTCTGTCTTCGTGATTGACACAGCGTTTTCCAAAAGTCATCTCTACATGAACCACTACGACGAAGTAGGAGCTTCATTGTTTGCAACCAATATAAACCGTTGCCTTGACTACGATAGCTTGTCGCTTGCCCTCTCCTACCTTTTCGGAGAAAAAAATTATAAAGGATTTCGATTGAACATTGGTTACCAATTCTAAATGGAAGGATTGTTTACCTCGGAATCGGTTTCAGAAAGGCATCCCGATAAGGTCGCAGACCGGATCGCGGATGCTGTCTTAGATGCCGTTTTGGAAAACAATCCAAAAGCACGCGTAGCGTGCGATGTACTTATAAAAAATAAGCTAATTGTCCTTGCCGGTGAACTCAGCACTCCTTTACCGGAAAATCTTGACGCTGTGATTCAAAAAATCGTTTATGGCAATTATAAAATCATTCAGGCGATCAGCACTCAATCCCCAGACATTGCCCACGGAATCGATCATGCTTCTCCTTTGGATCAGGGAGCGGGCGACCAGGGGATGGTATTTGGATATGCTTGTACAGATACGCCAGAATTAATGCCAGCACCCATCCTCTACGCCCATCGTCTGATGCAAAAGCAAGCTGAAGTTAGAAAAAACGGAACCCTAAACTGGCTTAAACCTGACGCCAAATGCCAGATCACATTCCGGTACGAAAATGATCGTCCGAAGAGTATCGACAACGTAGTGCTTTCAACGCAGCATGACGCTGAAGTGGATCGCCAATCTTTGATCGAGGCTGTCATGGAAGAGATCGTCAAGCCAGTTTTGCCGGCTGAATGGCTAAACAGATCCACCCGTTTCTTTATCAATCCGGCAGGACGTTTTGTTTTAGGCGGCCCAGAAGCTGATTGCGGCCTTTCAGGAAAGAAAACTGCGGTGGATTCTTATGGAAGTATGTCAAGAGATGGCGGAGGCTGCTTTTCCGGAAAGGATCCTTCTAAAGTGGATCGCTCCGGTTCATATTATGCGCGCTACATAGCCAAAAATATTGTCAAAGTGGGAATTGCTTCACGCTGCGAGATTCAAGTTGCTTATGCGATCGGCGTTTCAGAACCTGTAGCGCTGCATATCGATACCTTTGGCACCGGGTTGATTCCTGACGCGCAGATTGAAGCTCTCATTCGGCGCCACTTTGACTTAAGACCATACGCCATTATTGAAAGTCTTCATCTTTTAGCCCCTATCTATAGTTTGACAACGTGCTACGGCCATTTCGGCAGGGAGCTGCCTGAGTTTCTTTGGGAACGATGCGATAAAACAGAGGAGTTGAGAACCGATGTCAGA
>JBKEAL010000150.1:0-8136 GCA_047972195.1 Parachlamydiaceae bacterium | reverse complement strand
ATCACATCGAGGTCTCTTGTGAATGTGACTAATCCCACTCTCTTACTTCCATCGCCATAAACCATTCGTTCTCCATTCCAAAACGCGTTGGCATATTCAACGCCAAAATGGACTGTAGAATCGATATTCATCCCTCGGCCGTCGATCGAATTTCGTCCAAAAATGGTTTTATAAAATTCATAGACCTTCCTAGAACCCTCAAAAGCGCGTTTAGCATCATCATCCAATTTCAATTTCCTTTGGCTTAGTAACTTACCCGGAAGTTCTTCCCTGTGTTTAGCATTGTAGACATTAAACACTGTCTCCGCTTTAGCAATCGCACCAACAGTATGTCTGTGCCCTTGCTGCAGATCAAAGGCCCGCTGAATTCTCAATTTTTGCGTTGCTACATGAGATTCAGGATTTAACTTACTTTCAATGTGAGGTGGTATAAAACAGGGAGCTCGATAATATTCTACAACAGCTGCACCCATAGCTTTCTCCTTTTAGGGTTTTGAAAATTCCACCATAAGGATTTAAGCGATAAATTAGCAAATCAATCACTTAACCAGTACGTACCGACGAAGGTTCTGACCCAAAAATTGCCGGAATCTTTCAATCCGGACAGAGAATTGAATCGGTAGCGGTAGAGGTGGGCTCTTAGGTGCTGAGGGGGCTTCTCGGGAAAGGGATTGTACTTGAGCAACTCCAGAACGGCGCGCTCTCCTTTGAGAATCTTCGCAGTAAAGCGGTACCACCAGCCATCATGCGGTCGCATGGAGAGCGCCGCAAACCACATCTGCCAGTCAAGGCGCGGTTGAAGTGGAGCGATCTGCTTGGGCGCTTGATTCAAAGCCCCCGGTTTGTAGTAAAACTGATACTCTTTCCACTCTTTACCGTCGTCGCTGCCTTCTAATATGATCTCATTTCTCACGGTCGTCATAACTGCAAATAAACCGTAGTTATTGACGCAGTGGAAGTGGGCGATCTTTTCGTATATCCGCTCAAAGTGAGGAAACCTTTTGAACTGCCGGATAAGCATCATCACGTTTAAGAAGAGCAAGAATGCAGAAAAAGCCGTTGTCAAGACGATCAGAAACAGATTGGGCTCAAAAGCTTGCAAGGGAGAATACAAGGGCCGCAGCCATTCCAATGAAGAATTAGCAAAAAAGGGGACGCAAAGAGCAATCGTCAACAGGTTAAAGAAGGCATAATTGCCTGTTGCTATGATGAGGAACTGAAAAAAAATGGAGAGAACCGCTCCATAAAACTGCAAGGGTTCTCCCCCCAATAAGAGCAGTGGAACTAAGATTTCAAAGAAATAGACGACCCCGGTTGTAAAGTGGGTGCTTCCTCTCAAGAATAAATGTGCGAAGTATCCACCGAGGTTGGGCAGCGGCTGCGTTTCAAAATGGAACTGCATCGCTTTAAAACAGCGCCACTGCTGACATCCCGATTGCAGTTTAACGATACCTGAAGAGAGTAGAAAGCGGAACGTCAAAAACCACGCCCAGTAAATGGCAAACGTCGGTGGAGGAGCCATTATTGCCATTACTACAGATAATAGACCAGCTTCGAGTAAAAGAACGTCCCACTGATAGTTCAAAAAGGGATAGCCTACGACGATGAATGAGAGGTATATAATGAAAAGCGCTAAAAGAAATACAACAGGAGCAACGTTGAAGAAAACCAGCTGTGAGAACAGAACCCCTAAGAGCGCTGCGCCCTTTAATGCCTTGTCATCAGAGCGCCACCAAAACACAGTGGGAATCAGATAGTAGCGCTGCTTTTTAATGCCCGCTTCCATCTTCTCCATCAATTCCCGGATGGGCATGATGCCCTCTGAGCCATATAACCCCATCACCTGACGATAAAGAGAGAAAAAAGCGAAAAAATAGCAAAGCGCGACCAGTTTGATAAATAGCCATTGGGACAGCTCAAATTGCTCGAGAATCAAACTTGGACTCCCTTATACACAAGGGCTTTTTCCGGATCGAGTGTGACCAATAAGCCTTCTTTCAATACTTCGCTTGCTGCATCAGCACGCAGCACAACCGGTTTATGAAATTCTCTACAAATATTCAAAGCTGCTTTTTCCGATTCCGTATCGCTGATATGATTCTGCAGGACGACTCCAGCTGATTCTAAGATTAACGGACGGTACGTTTCATCGCAGCGAGTCAGCACTAGTAGTTGGTTGCGTACTGAATAGGCGGGCGTCGATTCTGCGGAAATCACTAGAGAAATTCTTGCATGTGTTTTGCTTCCTTCGCCCAGCTGGCCGCGGACAAGCACATCCCCAATGTTTTCCACCATCATCATATTAGTCGTTCCAGAGATGCCAAAGGGCGAACCAGCCGTTACAACCACCAGATCTCCAAAGCCGACCAACTGCTTTTCTGCTGCATGGCTGCTTAAAAATCGGAAAGCTTCGTCGATATTTTTGCTGTAAGGCCCCAGCACAGGAATCACTCCCCAGAAAAAGCCGAGTTGGTGGAAAGTTTTCTCCAGATTGGTCATGGCAATGATCGGCATTTCCGGCCTTAAGCGAGAAATTAGCCGTGCCGTCGTTCCACTGCTCGTAAACGCAAAAATAGCCCTTGCATTAGAACTGTAGGCAGTTTTCACCGTCGCCATGGTCACAGCGGAAGGTACGTCATGGTAGACGAGAGAACCATGCTGCGCAAAAAACTCCCGATAATCGAAATCGCTTTCCGCTTCTTCAGCAATTTTTCTCATCACTTGCACCACTTCGACAGGATACTTTCCGATAGCCGTTTCACCCGACAGCATGACAGATGAGGTGCTATCGTAAATGGCATTCGCTACATCGGAGGCTTCGGCTCTTGTTGGGCGCGGATTGTTAATCATCGATTCCAGCATTTGCGTTGCGGTCACGGATGGCTTGCCGGCAAGATAGCTTTTTCGGATCATCGCCTTTTGGAACTTAGGCACCTGAGCAAGAGGCACTTGAACACCCAGGTCGCCTCGAGCAATCATGATGCCGTCGGCAATCTGTACTATGCTATCAAAATTATCGACGCCTTCTTTGTTCTCAATCTTTGCTATCACCAAGATGTCTGATTTTTTCTCTTCGTCGAGCAATTTTTTGATGCGAAGGACGTCGTCAGCATTTCGAACAAAAGAAGCTGCGATCAAGTCGACATCTTGCTGGCAGCCGAATCGAATATCGATCTCATCCTGTTCAGTGACAGCCGATTGGAAAAAGCTTAAACCGGGGATATTCACTCCTTTACCGGAGCGAATCAGTCCTCCATTTTTGATTTCTACAACGACTCCCGTCCCGTCTTTTTCCAAAACCACTGAGGAAACATACCCGTCATCGAACAGCACTTCATGTCCGGGTTCCAGAGCGTCGAGAATTTTAGAAGGAATCAGAGAACAACCCTCTTCATCACCTACCTCTTTGTCTTTAAACAACTTCCATCGATGTCCGGACGGGAGAAAAACCTCGCCATCGCGGATTTTTCGCAGCCGCACTTCAGGGCCTTTAGTATCAAGCATGATCGCAAGCGGAACCATCAAATCCGTTCTCACTTTCTTGATTAAATCGATCACCTGACGATGGTCATCTTGCGAACCATGGCTGAAATTGACCCGCGCGACGTTCATTCCGGCTCGGATCAACTCCACAATTTTTTCATAAGACCTGACAGAGGGGCCTATAGTGCAAATAATTTTTGTACGAATCATATATTACACACAATAGGCAAAAAAATAATTTATGAGTAGGATGAGGTTATGCGCTACTTGATTTTCTTCAGCCTAGTTTTTGCTTCTCTCTCTGGAGACATTGACTCAGTCACTGTCAAATGGAGTGCTCAACTCTGCCAAAAATCCTGCATTAAACAGCTCAACGAGCGGTTTTCTAAATTGCAAGGAGCAGAAAAAGTCAGCATTGACGGCATGAACGGCGTGATGGAAATCAAATGGAAGCCAAAAGCGCCCTTCTCTTATCAAACCCTGGATTGGAACATGCGCTGGATCGGCCTTTACATGACTTATGTAAGGGTGAAGGCAAGTGGAACAGTCACTTCAATAAACAAAAACTACACTCTTAAGTCAAAAAATGACGGAACAACGTTCAATTTGATCGGAAATGCAGACGCCAGCAATCCCAACCTGGCCGTAGCTACCAACAGCATCTTTAACAGACCGCTCAGCCAGGCTGTAATAGATCAGCTAAAAGACGCTCAAAAGAAGAACTTGACAGTCACCGTCGACGGATCTCTCTTCGAACCTTGGCGGGGACCGCCATTACGGTTAGTTGTAGACCGGATCTCGGTCGAACAGCCGAAAAAAAATCGCTAAGTCTCTTTTACAGCCTTTCACAAGGAGTAGCGTATGGAGTACAATGAGTCTCTCATTGAATTGGATTTGGATGAGAATCTGACCCAAGAATTGCAGACCGCCAATCCAATTTGCAGCAAATCGCTCAGCTTCATGCTACCTCAAATTGGCCGCAGAGGCCAGGAGGCAGCACAATCCCTTACTTTGATCAAAGAGAGGAAAGTGAAGCGCCATATCTTGAACCATCAGGCGATCGACTCCTTATTTGAGAGATTTCTGAGTAAGGAATCCCACGAAGCAAAACACCCTGAAGAGAGCCAAGCCTCCATTATCCACTCCATCCACCACAAGCAATTTATACAGATTCAAAACATCTTAGAAATGAGTCTCTATAGCAAAAGTGAAAAACGCAAAATCATAGATTTCGTCGAAGAGCTGCTTTACCGAAACGAAACAGGCCATTCCACACTTGGCGTCACGGAAACATTGGCCAAATTGATCTTTCTGCTTTCAGAACCCAAGTCCTTTTGCTTGGCCGTAGAACATGGCATCCACTCCGCTTTTAACACTGCCTTAAAGAGGATGCATAAAAGGCTAAAAAAGATGGCCCCAACACCTTTAGCTTACCAGATGGTTCTACCCATCATTTTAGCTGATGCTCTGATTTTGAAAGATGGAACACTCAATACGGGATTGATCCCCTTTCTGATTAAGGAATTTGTCACCGCCTCTACCCACAACTTCGGCATGACACTAAAATCAGGACTGCAATTGTTGCATCAGTCACTTAAAATTCAGGACAAGATAGAAGCTGTCCATCAACCTTCTACCTTCGGAACAGCAAGTGAATTCATCATTCGAGCCGCCTTGCAGCTCAATACAAGCCTTCCCATCACAGACAGAGAAGCTAAAATTGCGATCCTTTCAGCTTTCTTGACCCATTTAAGACAAGGATTGGGAGGCAGCTGCTTTGCCTGCTTCATTGCCATCGAACAGCAAGCGATGCATCCCAATCAAGTGCTGGATGACCTGTGTTCCTTAGTTGAAAAGGATGGATTGATACGCACAGTCGATGGCAAAAAACAGCATTTTCCTTATTTACTACCCACTATAAGAGATGGAGACACACAGCATCCCTTATTAAAAGCCTGGGAAAACTCCATCGCAGGCATGTCAGAAGCCAAAAAAGGCAGTCTATTAAAAAGTGCGTTAATCCATACAGTCAACTACGTCTTTATAAAAAGAGCTGAAACGGTGAAAATCCTTTCACCCGCATGGTATGATGGCATTCCTGAAAAGATCGAAAAGCTGCTTGAAGAACGCGTACAATATCTTTACGACTCAGACTACGTTAATCCCGGAGGGAGCGTTCAACCTGGAGCCTTTATCCTTTTTGAAACCAAAAACCAGATCACTCGCAAACTCGACAACTCACAAGCCTTTCAACAGTTTGTCAAAGAAACGATCCTTGAAGTGCTGCCTCCAGATATGCATATCTTTTTTGAGGAGTATTTGAACAATCCCAAAACCCTGAAAACACTCTTGAAAAAGTACCATCCATCGAACTACAACTACCTTGCAGAACGAGGTTCAATGGAAATCCTACCTTACTGTCCATGGAAAACCCAGATAGGAAATGACCCTAAAATGGTGTACCAAATATACCATGAGGTTCCTGCTCCCTTTAAAACCGTTGAAATGAAACCGGATCATGCAGAAGAGCTTCTACAAGATATCCACGGATTACTTGAAAATAAGCCGGATCGCTTCGCTGCACCCATGGTCCCTATCCGCATCCAAGGCGTCCACACCTTCTCACTCCTTCCCCAACATCCCTCTTTAAAGCCCTATTATTACGAATGGAAGCCGCTCGGCAATGCCCGCTATTACTCAGAAATGCCCCTATTGAAAAGCTTAGTCAAAAAAGTCAACAGCTGGATCCTGGACAAATTTCTAAAACCCGACGAGAGAGCCTCCTTTCTCGCCCAACAGCAAGAACTACCTAAAGCCAACACTCTCGGCCAGTACCGCAACCAAACTCTGAACCTCTTAAGAGACTTCGTCCATAGCGAATACAGCTACAGCTCGACCAAAACCAAGCTCGATTACGTCATATTCCAATCCCTACCCAAAAAACTCCGCAAGGAAATCGAATCAAACGTCGTCATCTTCGCAGACTCCAACTGGCAAGAAGACATCCACGACATCCACTACGGAATCGGCTGCAATCCCGCAAGCGGACAAATCGAACTTCTCGCCCTCCTCGACAACGGCACCATCCACAAATTCCTCAACCAAAACTCCTACTTCAAAACACACACCTGGGAACTCGCCATCTAACCCCTCATAGCTTCAATGCTATGGAAAAGTTGACGTTTTATGCTTATGAAGCATATAATTTGATTAGGATGATAGCATTGATGCTATGATCCATCAGAAGGATAGTTTATGAAAGAACGTTCATCTGCTGAAAAACTGTTTATCCAAGAGATTGCACAGGCATCTGAAAAGCTCAGATTAGCGACAAAAGGGGTTACAATTGGAAGTTTGATAAAGACTATCCGCATTCAATTAGGAATGTCTCAAAATATTTTGGCAAAACGTGCAGGCATACCGCAATCCACAGTATCTCGTATCGAGCAGGATCAAAGTGATGCTAACTTAGGAACATTAACTAAAATCTTAAGTGTTATTTCATGCGATCTCGTGATTGCTCCAAGCCTAAAAGAACCTTTAGAACTTATTCGAAAAAAGCAGGCAAGAAAAACCGCAGAAAAAAGGCTGCGATACCTTAAAGGAACCATGAATTTAGAAAGCCAACAACCCGACCCAACCTTTATCAAAACCCTTCTTGAAGATGAAGAAAAGCGCCTTCTCCAAGGACCCTCATACAAACTCTGGGAAGAATAATGAAATCTAGAAATTTTCATACTCCTGATGATGCGACACCTATCCACGACTGCAGCGGCCTCATTCCTCAATGGGTATATACAATACACGACCTAAATAGAGTTGAAGCAGAAAACATCCTCAAAGCCTATAGAAAGTACTTTAAAGGCACATTTTCTCCATTTCAACCGAAACACCTCAAAACAATCCATCGAGATATGTTCGGAGATGTGTGGGAATGGGCTGGCACTTTAAGAAAATCCATTACATCCATCGGCATAAAGCCAAACTTAATTCCTTTGAGATTAGCCGAGTTTTGCCGGGAAGTGAATGAATGGTTCGAAATCCAACACGATCTTACATATGTCGAAATGGCCGCACGGATCCACCATCGATTAGTGTGGATCCATCCTTTTGAAAACGGCAATGGACGTTTTTCCCGTTTTATAGCCGACCGTTTTCTATTATCATTCAATTGTCCCCATCCCATCTGGCCCGACCTCAATCAAGAAGACATCAATCGTCGAGACTACATCCACACCCTCCAATCGGCAGATAAGGGAGACTACACACCCTTGGAAAACCTCATGCGCCATTTAGGCGCATCCGATCCCTGAGCATCAAGCACCACTATGGATAGTGTTATCCATGAATTGTTTCCCAAACACCTTTTCATATGCCTTTGAATAAGGCTCATGATAAATTTCTTTAAATTCCTCTTGATTACTCTGCCATTCAAAATAATAGTTATTATGTTTGATCATCATAGCCATTGCAAGACTTTTAGCCGAGGGATACACCAATCGCGTTTTATCATCAGAAAACTTAATGGTGATTTTACAGCCACTCCCGCTGGGAATGGCTAAAGAAATTTTTCAGTTAGAAAATTGTCGATCGAAAACTTGAAGAATGGCGGTATCACTGGCTGTTCAGTGATTCAAAAAAATGAGTAAGTGG
>JBKEAL010000055.1:0-4162 GCA_047972195.1 Parachlamydiaceae bacterium | reverse complement strand
ATGGGAAAATTATGTTGATAATTTCGCATCCGTTTTTGCCAATTATAAGAACGAAAGGGACTTGCTTGGATATTATTCTGATAATGAAATTAATTTTACGGAGGATCAACTTAAACTTTTCCTGACAATTTTACCCGTGACAGATCCAAATTATCAGGCTGCAATGAATTACTTGAATGAGAAAAGTCTGGATAAAAACTGGGTTATTGCAAATTACGATAATATACCTGCAGTCAGAAATGAGTTTCTTGTTCTTATAATGGAACGTTATTTCACAGTTGTAACAACGTCCATAAAAAAGTACGATCCAAATCATTTGTATCTGGGAACAAGGCTTCACGGTAAATCAAGAGATTCGGAAACGTGTGTAACCATCTCTTCTAAATATTGTGATATTGTTTCGGTTAACTTTTACAATTATGTTTTCCCAAGTGATCAAATTGCAAATCCTGCTAAATGGGGTAAGTGGTTGCAAAAATATGATAAACCCTGCATGATTACTGAATTTTATGCCAAAGAATACAGTTCAACTTATCCAAACCAGCCAGGTGCCGGTTTTTATACCGATGATCAAAGTGGTCGGGGTATCTTTTATCAAAGTAGTTGCTTAGATGTACTCCGCTCAAAATACTATGTGGGTTGGCATTATTTCAGGTGGCAAGATGATCCTATACCAAATTTTTCGAATAAAGGGATGGTGAACGCTACCGATCAGGAATATGTTGGGATGACCTCTTACATGGAAGAACTTAACAGACAGGTATACCACTTGATTGATTATATGGATAATAAAGTATTGATGTATAACAGTTATGATGTGTTAATACCGGTTAAGGATGATACTTATATTCAACTCGCAGGATCTGGTCAGGATGCTGTCTGGGGTAATGAATCTGAACTTTCATTAGCAACGCCTCCATCTGCATCGGGTATGAGAGAAATTATGCTGAAGTTTGACTTGGGAAATTATTACGATTCCCTTTATCGTGTTGTTGATGCTAAAATTCGCTTGACATATCTTTCAGGTGATTCGGATCAAAAAATCACTGTTATAGGTATAAAAGATCACAACTGGAATGAAGAAACACTGACCGGAATTGTTGCTTCGGGGGTTTCAGGACTTCAAAATAATTATGGTAAAAACAGAACTAAGAGTTTCAACAACTTAACAGTAAATACGCCAGTTTATCTCAATGTTCGTAACTGGTTGATGAATGAAGTGAATAATCAAAATCTTAGTTTCAGGATACTTACAGAAAAAACAAGTTTATTACCATCGTTATGGGCTTCAAAAGAACATGAGAATATACAAATACACCCGATGCTAATGCTTTCACTGGCAAATGAACAAACCAGTGGTAATAAAGAGATTAAACCTGATAATTTAATTGATGTGCAAATTAAACAGCATCATTTGTTCATTAACGGAATAAAAACTAATGTGGTGTGTGAACTATATACAGTTTCAGGAATAAAACTTATATCCATGATATTTGAACCAGGAAGAAATCTGCAGTTGAAAGTAGATAATGGGATTTATATTGTGAGGATTCATTCGGATTTACAATCCGTAACAAAAAAAATTCAGATAAAATGAGAAAGATTACACTTACAATAAGCTTATTATTACCATTGCTTATCATCCAGTCTGCTGATTTGGTTGACATCAACTTTACCCGTGACTCTACTTTCTGGCGGAGTAAATTCCCTGTGCTATCATGGAATACAGCCCAGACGGACTTTATTGTGGGTGGATTAGATAACTTTGCCGTAGAAGGATATACGTTTAAAGGTTCCTTTGGTAAATACAATCCAGGACATGGTGTTTATGCTCGCCCAATTGACAGTGAAGACTATTGTAAACAATACGTTTATGCATTCCGCATCGCAAACACAGGGAATTCATACATAACATTCCCGGTAGTTTCGAATGCGGGCAGACTGACGATGCATTGCAAATCAGGAAATGTGAATGAAAGTGCGATGTTTTACATCGAAAAATTGGTTGATGATACCTGGGTAAGAATCAGAACAATGGTAGCACCACCTCACGGTAATACTGATTTAGATGTGGTGCTCAGACAGAATCTAAATATCGACAGACCAGTGAAATTGCGCATATTGGGAGCCTCGAAAAATCTGCATGTGTACACAATCAAGCTTGAGTCGTTCGATTCTCACTCAGCACAAGAAAAGCCTCTGCGGATGGTTGTTTTACCTGACACACAGCATTACGTAAGGGATAATCCCGGTATTTTTCAGTCACAAACGGCTTGGATAATTAACAATGCCGATAGTATATCATTTGTGATACATGTTGGTGATATTACCAATGCAAACAATACAACACAATGGTCGTTAGCTTTCAATGCCATGTCACTGATGGATGCAAATGTTCCCTATACATTTACTCCCGGAAATCATGATATGGGAGGCAATAATGCCCAGACGAGAAATACTACGCTTTTTAATCAATATTTCCCATATTCGAAATACAGTTTAACGTCTAACTTCGGCGGTGTTTATGAAACAGGTAAGATGGATAACAGTTGGCATCAGTTTTCCACCCCAGATGGATATCATTTTATCGTCATTTCACTTGAATTTGCACCACGTAACGCGGTACTAGAATGGGCTGGAGAAGTTGTAAAAACACACCCGTCTCACAATATTATTATCAATACACATGCTTATATGTACTCTGATGACAAACGACACAGTAACCTGTATGACCATAAATGGACACCAAGTACCTATGGTTTATACACAGAAAGTGAGGGTGACGCAAATGATGGGGAGCAAATGTGGAACAAACTCGTGAAACTTTATCCGAATATTTTTATGGTTGTGAGTGGACATGTGTTGAACGACGGGACAGGAACGCTTGTGAGTGAAGGTGACCATGGGAACGTAGTGTACCAGATGCTTGCAAACTATCAGGATGGCGTGATTGGCTCGGTAAACGGTGGAGACGGATTTTTACGTATTATCGACATTGACACAAATCAGTCCGTCATGTTTATTCGCACCTATTCTCCTTATGTAAATGAGTTTAAAACAGAATTCGATCAGGAATTCAGTTTCGACAATGTAAATCTTATTAAGGGGGAACCTGCATCGATCAATACCACTAAAAATGACAGTAAGTTCGAAATGTGGGTAACAGGGAATGAGTTATTTGTCGAGAACAACAGTAGAAGTGAAATAAATATGGAAATTTTTGATATGATTGGCGGATTGATCTATACAAAAGAAAAAATCGAAAACCGAACCGGTTTATCTTTACAAAAAGGATATTACATAGTCCGGTTAAAAAATGGTCTGGAAATTCATACAAAGAAACTCATCATTAAATAAAAAATATTGAACAGTTTATAAACCCTAAAAAAAAACATTCATGAAAAAGAAAATTTTACTTATTACAGCAATGCTTGTCGTTTTAATAATAGCACAAGCAAATGACGATTTATGGGTAGATGTTAATTTTACTCGGGACTCAACCATGTGGAAAGAAGCATTTCCCGCTTTAGCCGCAAATGGTCTAAATTTGCAATCTACTCCGAGTCCGAACGGAGAGTATCTTGGATTTGGTATTGATGGAGCTTTTGGAAAATTTGCAGTTTCAAACTTTTCTTATACTCCGTTTAATTCCGAAAACATTGCTGAGCAGTTCATTTACGCGATTCGTTTACATAACAATGCAACCAGTTACTGGTCGTTACCCGGAACTGCTGATGTGGGAAAAATTAAAATTAATGCTATTTGTGGTAATGCTACATCAGAAGCTCAATTCACACTTCAAAAATTTATGGGAATGGATGGAGAGGGAGAAGAAGCAACCGAGATTTGGGCTGAATTTGACCCGGTTGTGACTTTTATCATTCCTCCACATGAATATTCGACAACCAGTTTTGTGGTTGAGAAAATCATGAATTTATCAGAACCAACGAAACTCAGGTTCAAAGGTCCGACCCTTAGGAACGTTCATATTTTTGCGATGTCTATCTCTAAAATTCCAACCGGTGTTGGGGAAACCCTGATGACTAAATTCGGAATGAGGCTGGATGGTCGTTCGTTCGAGATCCAATCCGATGTACAGCAATACAACGCTACGATATTTAATCCGGCAGGATTGCAGATTGGAACGCTGAGAAAAGACGAA
>JBKEAL010000285.1:0-2557 GCA_047972195.1 Parachlamydiaceae bacterium | reverse complement strand
TCACGTACGTATCACCCAAACCAAAGGCTTGGGTGAAGTCGGTCAGGTGGCATGGGCACTGAACGATTTTCTCGACATTGTCGAAACCAACTTCAAAGAGCTGTCGAACAGCTTTCAGCGTACTTCGCAAAAGCAATTTCATCGTAATGGTTTATCCGATGGTATGCCGGGCGAATTTGCCGCGACGATGGACAACATCAACATTGCAATTCGGTCGATGCACGATGCTCATATCTTTTCGACTCAGAATCGTTTGAAAAGTGAGTTGCACCATATCAACACGTCGAACCTGTTGATCAATCTGAAAAACAACCAGCAGGAACTGGTGTCGCTGTCGCAAAGGATGGACGATGTGCTGTCGATTGCGACGCAAAACCGCGATGGTGCGGAGGGCAGCCGTGAAACGGTGAAAGAGCTGAAATACGCGCTCGAAGACATGAACCAGCGCATGACCAGCATGGAAGAGACGGCACAACGCCTTGGCAGCAATAGTGTGCGAATTTCAGACACGATTAAGATCATCACTGATATTGCCGAGCAAACCAACTTGCTGGCGCTCAACGCGGCTATTGAAGCCGCGCGTGCGGGGGAAGTGGGACGTGGTTTTGCCGTGGTGGCCGATGAAGTGCGTATGCTGGCGGATCGCACCCGTTCCTCGACAGCAGAAATCAGCAATGTGGTAACGTCGCTGACTGAGCAGATTCAAGATATGGTGTCGCAAACCATGGCAGTAGGCGAGCAAACCGCCAAGGTGGGCGATGAAGTGAATCACTTCCACACCAACTTTGATCAGGTGGCGAATTCGTCGCAGGAGACCATTGCGCTGATCAACCAAACTAAAGACATCGCGTTTGCAACTCTGGTCAAACTGGATCACATCATCTACATGCAAAATGGCTACATCGGTCTGGAGAGCAACGGTGAAGGCAATGAGGCGCATGCAGTGAGTGTTGATCACCATAGTTGTCGCTTGGGTAAATGGTACTACGAAGGTGAAGGCTATGAGTCATTCAAAGACTTGCCTGCCTATCGCCGCCTAGCGAGCCATCACAAAGAGGTGCACAGCAAAATGCATGTGGCGATGGACTTGGTGAAACAAGACTGGCTCAATGACGACAGCGTGCTGCACTCTTTGATTGCTACGATCAGTGATGCCGAGAAAGCGAGTAACCACGTGATGGGCTGTATTTCTGACATGGTGGCGGAAAAACACGGCTAACTTAACGCAAAGACAACGAAGTAACGTCAGCCGCAGTGTCATCACTGCGGCTTTTTAATGTCTTATTTGCGCCGATGAAGCTTGTGTAATGAGTGGAGAATACGTTGTTTGTTCTGCTTATGACGTCCTAACGTATGCTCAATAAATTCCGCGATCGCTCCTGAGGTTTGAACTTCGTATTGCAAAGGAGCCAGATGGTCACGACAGAAGACGATTTGACTGGCGGTGTCGTTGAATTCTCACAACTCAGTTTGCAGCTGTTTGAGTTTCTTGAGTGACAAACCAGAACGGGTATTAAGTTTGAAAGCCAGACCAAAATCGGCCAGATAGCGTACTTTCTTACCCGCGATTCGCACGTTGTGGATGGCTTCGTCGGAGCTGTGGGCATCGACTTTGTCGATGCGTTTAAGAAGCCGTTTATGATGCTCATTCCACTGTGTTTGTGCGAACTCGGCGATATCACCTAGGCCCATATCACTAGGATGTTGGGCGCAGTCAAGCAAACTGGCGTAGGTGGCTTGTTTCAACTCCCGGTACTCTTTGCCTTTCAGCCACAAGGTGAGCAGTTCAAAAGCCTGGGCTCGTTCAGTCTGAACAAAAGGTAGCAGCGGCGTCAGCTTCGCGAAGATCGCTGCGTCATGCGATTGAGGGTTAATAAATACATCCAGATCACGTACTTTCCCGGTCGGTTCCATCAAGGTTTTGAACTGTTGCAACAGCAGGCTGACGGGTTTGCTTTGATACAACCCGGCCATGATTGAGAGGAGCGAGCGGCAGCGGCGCAGGCTGACCCGATACTGATGAAGATATTCACTCTCCTGATCACGCAAAACTCCCGGCTCGTACAGCTGAGCAAGTTGAAACTCATTCACGAGATACTGACTGAACAGCCAGAAAGCGGGGGTGCCTGGCTCGTTGGTAAGCTGCGTAATCGGGTTGGATAGAGTTAAGGGAGAAAACTCGCGCATGATTCACCTCCGGTACACTGAGTGTAGCGCGCGGAAAAGCGCTTGCGCATGGCAGACAATAAAAAACCGGGCCAACGACCCGGTTTGTCTTTATCTGACACAATCGCCTTAGCGAGGCATGGGCATTGAATAGCGCTGAATGCGATCCGGCGGTGTACAGGTCGGCGTCAGGCTATCCTGACCAAACAGCATCCAACTTTGGCGGTGGCCGTAGCCCAGCAACTTGGCTTTGCTGTTGTCAAAACATTCCACGTCATCACGTTGTGCCATCATGATGAAACGATTCGGCTTCTCTTTCATCCACAACCAAGCATTGCGGAACTGCTGATCAGGTTCTGCGAGATAACTGAATTGCGTCAACGGAATCGGA
>JBKEAL010000250.1:0-4749 GCA_047972195.1 Parachlamydiaceae bacterium | reverse complement strand
TCTGTGTTGTGTTAGAAGCACACAAGCTTACAATTTTTTTCTTTATTCTCACTAAAATTTTATCTGAAAGGCAAAAAATTTTAGGATAAGTCGACCGAAGGGAGACTTATCCTACAAGGCCGAAAATAACTCGAACGATATGACACCTTATCTATTAGCCGATTGGGCAAGAAGAAATACTCATGTTTTGTTTGTTTCTGAGTACTTAAAACTGAATGAATTGCCTAAGAGCCGGGAAGAGAAGATTGCTAGAGCAAGAAATATCGTTCTCGATTTAGCAAAAGATGCCAAATTTGATGAATACACATACCTCGTCATGGTCGATCTGGATTTTACTCACTCGTGGCCGATCGATGAGATTGTTGAGACAACCCAGATGCAGGGAGATTGGCATTGCATTAGCGCCAATGGAAAAAAAAATGGCAGCTACTGGGACCGCTACGCTTTTCGCGATAGTCAATATCCCTTTGGACCAGAATTTTTAGGCCCTGATTGGTGGAATCAACTCTTTGGATCCTGGTTTAATCTCAGGGGCGATAAGCCGAAACGCGTCTATTCTGCATTTGGTTCGTCATGTGGAATGTTAGGTTTGACAAAAGACATAATAAATTCGCTGATAGTCATTTTTTTCTTAGTTGCTAGGATTTTAATGTAAGTGCGCTCTTCTTCAGAAACGTCGATGGTGACTTTTACTCTATGAGGGTGTGGCTGAGCACTCATATTTTACTCCTTTTTACACAACTTTATTGTAACACGACGTTAATTTATAGGCAATTATATTACTAGGCATGCCTAAAACTAGGGAAATAGGCATTAGAGCTTTGAGTATAAAAGTTAGAAAATCCTAAATCTTCTTAAGGGCGTGGGTAATGAGTTGGCCTACGTCCGATTCATTTTGTGTTTCATCTAGGGCTTGTTTTACGGCTTTGTGTGCTGCTTGGGTGTTGTAGCCTAGGTTGACGAGGGCTTTGATGGCGTCCTGGACGTGGCTGTTTTTGGCGGCGTCTGTGGAGATGAAGAGGTTTTGAGGAAGGGTGGTAAAGAAGCCATCGAGTTTGTTTTTCAGTTCGACGAGAAGGCGTTCGGCGGTTTTCTTTCCGATGCCGGGCACTTTGCAGAGGGTTTTAAGGTCTTCTGTTAGGACGACGTCTTGGAGGCCTTGGAGAGAGAGGTGGCCGATCAGGCTGAGTGCGGTTTTGGGGCCGATGCCTGAGATGTCGATGAGCGTTTCAAAGAGGTCGCGCTCTTCGGGTTGGGGAAATCCGTAGAGGGCGTGGGAGAATTCGCGGACGACAAACGACGTGTGGAGCAGCAGTTCTTCTCCCTGAGAGGGGATCTTACCTAGTGTGTTCGTTGCAATCCAGATTTTAAAGCCGATGCCTTGCGCTTCCAAGACGATGTAGGTGGTTTGGTTTTGGAGGAGCTTGCCTCTGATGGATGCGTACATGGTTTTATACCTCGATTCCTAAGACTTGGTTTGTTTGGAGGGCGTGGGCGTGGCAGACGGCTGCCGCCAGGGCATCTGCTGCATCTTCTGGCTCGGGGGGTGTTGGGAGCTTGAAGAGTAGCTGCATCATTCTCTGCACTTGCCCTTTGCTGGCGCTTCCGTGGCCTGTGGCGGCCAATTTTGTTTTCTTGGGGGCGTATTCATGCAGAGGGATGTTTCGTTGTTTGACGGCAAGGACAATCATGCCTTTGGCCATGCCCAATTTTAAAGCGCTTTGCGGATTGAGCTTGACGAATTGCGATTCGACGGCGGCGCTGTCTGGCTGGTAGCGGTCCAGAAGGGCAGCAACGGCATCGTAGATGACGAGATAGCGATCGGAGAGTTTATATTTTGAAGGGGGTTTGATGCAGCCGAAATCGATCAATTCTAGTTGCCCGCTCTCTAGCGTTTTGATGAATGCGTAACCTGTAATCACAGTTCCGGGATCAAAGGCGGCAATCAGTGTCATCCAAACAGGCTTTCCTTAAACTTGGGCTGCGAAGTGGTTGCGGTCTCAAATAGCGATGGCTGCACTGTAGCGCATGGAGGGGTCGGAGGGATCACTTGAACGTCGGTGATTTCCTGAATTTTCAATGAGGTTTCCTGAACACCGATTTCCATATTCATGGGAGTTCCCATGATGGAACTTAAGTGAGTAAGCGCTTGCTGCATTTTATTGAAGCGGTCTTCAAGCCGCTTCAGCTCGCGGTTGCGCGACTCTACTTCTTGCCAGCGTTGATGGATCTCAAAATACTTCTGCTCCCACTTCGCGCCCTGCACTTCGATGGTTCGGACGCTTTCCTGGTACTGCTCAGCCATTTTCTTTTGATGCTGCTGCTCTCGATCCAGAGAGGTCTGAAGTTCTAGTGTTTTGGAGCGGGACTGCTCTAAGGCTTGCTCTAGTTCGACTACTTTGACGCGAAATTCTTCGCTTTTTTCTGTTAAAATAGTGGTTTCGCGCACCTTCTTGGCGAGGTGCTGTTGGGCTACTCTCAATCGCGATTCCTGTTCCGTTTTTTCTGAGGTGGCTTGCTCGACGGCTTCTTCCAAATCTGAGAGGGAGCGAGCCAAGTTTGCAACTTGTGCATTCAAGCTTTCGATCAGATTTTCTTTAGAGCTCAACGCTTCTTGGGCAGTTCTTCTGGCGTCTTCCGCTTTTTGCTGCTTGAGTTTTAATTCTTCGGTAAATTGCGTGAGTTCTTGATGAGCGATCAGGCGCTCTTGCAGCTTTTTGAAGGTGTCGTCGGCTTCTTTCTGTTTTTCGGCGATCTGTGCTTTATACAGATCGACGGAACGCCTTAACTCCTCCAGTTGATGAGAGTCGTCTGTGCAAATGGTTTTTGTTTGGACAGCTTCATGTTCTAGTTTCGAAATCTTGGAGTGCAGTTCATCTTCAGTCTTTTTGCGCTCTTCTTTTAACTCCTGCATCGCTTGAGTAGCCGTCATGCGGTGATGTTCTAGTTCTCTTAGCTGGTTGCTGCTTTTTTCTTGCTCTTCTTTGATCTGTTTTTCGAGAGCAGAAGCTTTAGATGCCGCTTCCAATGCGGTTTTTCTTAAGGTTTCGTATTGCGCTTTCAGAGCCGCTTCTTCAGCGAGGTGCTCTTCACTCTCTTTGGAGTGGCTATTGCTGTTTTGCAGCCGCTCTTCCTGGGCTGCCAGCTTTTCCAGAAGAGACTTTTTCTCTAGGTCGAGCTGATCGATGCGGTTGCGCAAGAAAAGCGCGACTCTCTCCAGCTGACTTTCTTTTCCATTGGAAGGGGAAGCGTTTTTAAGATCTTCATACTTTTTCTTCCACTGGGCGATTTCCTCTAAGAGAGGTGATGTTTTATCATCTTGGGAGTGGCCGTTTTTTAACTGCAGCTCGAGATCTCGGCTTTTTTTCTTTTCCTCAAAGAGAGACTGAAGAATCTCTTCAATCTCCCGGTCGGAATAACTTCTTTTTTTGGGGATCATGGAAGTTACCATAATCGAAACCTTAATTTCTTTCAGTAGTGGCGAAATATTTTTCCAACCCTTCCTGGTTGGGAGCCATTGCCTTTTTCCCACGAGACCAGTTAGCTGGGCACACCTCTCCGTTTTGCTCGAAATAGAGCCAAGCGTCAAGCGTGCGGATCACCTCATCGATCGATCTGCCTACGGGAAGATCGTTGACCACTTGATGGCGGATGATGCCGTTGGCGTCTATCAGGAACAGTCCGCGGAATGCAATGCCTTGCTCTTCAAAAAGCACGTTGAAAGAGCGCGCAAACGCTTTGTTTAAGTCTGCGATCAGGGGGTATTTAACGCCTTGGATGCCGCCTTTGGATACAGGCGTATTTAACCAGGCTAGGTGCGAGTAGGCGCTGTCGACGGAGCAGCCGATCACTTGTGTGTTTCTCGCTTCAAATTCGTGAAGCTTCTCCTGGAAAGCGTGCAGTTCTGTCGGGCACACAAAGGTAAAATCGAGCGGGTAAAAGAACAGGATCACCTGCTTGCCCTTGAATTGCGATAAAGAAAAATTGTGGACGATTTTATGGTCGACCACAGCTGTTGTTTCGATGTCCGGGGCGTGTTTTCCGGTTAATGTTGCCATAATATGAATCTCCTATCCAAAAAGTTCTTCTTCCCTGCTGAGCCACGGTTCCTCACCTATCGAGGTTCTTCCTCCATGGCCAGGCAGCACGACGGTTTCCTTGGGCAGTTTAGCAATTTTCTGAAGAGATTGCCACATCAATTCGGGATTTGCTGTCGGAAATGAGAGATTTCCGATCGTTCCTTTGAAGAGAGTATCTCCTGAAAAGAGCAGTTGCTGCTCGGGAAGATAAAAGCAAACGCCGCCCGGAGTGTGTCCTGGAGTGTGGATCACGTAAGCTTTTAAATTTCCGATCGAGATGCAGTCCCCCTCTTGGAGCAATTGCTTCGGGGAGACTCCCTCGATATCAAGCCAGCTGGGGAGCTTGTCGATGCCGGGCTGCTGAAGGTTGGGTGCATCGAGCGGGTGAATGGCGCTAATCAGGGGGTATTGTTTTAAGAACTTAGAGGCGTCTGCAATATGATCCCAGTGGGAGTGGGTAAACAGGAGGTATTTGGGATTTAAATTGTCCTTATCTACTTGGTTTTGAACGGATTCGAACGATTCAGGAGGGGCATCGATCAGAGCAGCTTCTTTTGTTTCGGGACAATATAGCAGGTAGCAGTTGGTCGCAAAAGGACCCGATGGGAACACCTTGAATGACATTGCACCGGAGAGGACTTGAACCTCTAACCTCCCGGTTCGTAGCCGG
>JBKEAL010000245.1:0-1648 GCA_047972195.1 Parachlamydiaceae bacterium | reverse complement strand
CTGGATGAATACATAACCAACTACGGACAGGATTATGTAGATGACTTGTTATTTAACCAGGGTTGGGAAACGATGGAAGATCCCGTAACCGGGAAAATGTTGATTTTTAAGGATACCGATTTCCAAAGTCGGCTTTTCCAAATTGCAACCGGACATGATATCAACATTGACTTTAGTGGAGGTAACGACAAGAATACCTATTTTGCCAGTATAGGATATCTTGACCAACCGGGTATCGTGAAAGGCACCAGTTATAGTCGCACGAGTTTACTATACAATAATTCCTATAGAGTCAAAAATAACCTGAAAGTAAATTCTTCATTGAATTATTCACTTCGGGAATATATTGATTTAGGAAATAGTGAAAAAAGCGTTATGTCGAGAGCAGCTCGTATGCCGAGAACAGTACGCGATTATTTTGAAGACGGCACACCTGCTCCGGGTGAAATCCGAAACGACTTCCGCACGAGAGACCATGAGTTGTATTACAGAACAAACAATAATTATGTAAGCCGCACCAACGTTAGTCTGGGATTGGAATGGGAAATCATGTCGGGATTGAAGTTCGAACCAACTTTCTCTTTCTACAATAACGAAGGATTAAGCAACTCATTCGAAAAAGCGAACGAGATTTTTGCTGACCGAAGAGCCTCAGCTTCGCATAACATGGATTTGCATTTTCAATACGATGCGATCCTAAGTTACGTAAAAACCATCAAGAAGCACAATTTTTCGGGCATGGCGGGTCTGAACCAGACAAACGACCATTCCTATTCGATGTCAGGATCAGGCAATGGCGCTCCGACAGACTACATCCCAACTTTGAATGCCACCACACAAGAATCTCAAAAAGTATCAACTACGTATGACGTGGATAAAATGACCAGCGTTTTCGGTCGTTTCACTTACGATTTCGACAAAAAGTACCTGTTATCAGCCAGTATCAGGAGAGATGGGTCCTCACGCTTTGCTGCCAATAATCGCTTTGGCATTTTCCCGGGCGTATCGGTAGGATGGAATATGCACAATGAAGATTTCTTTAAAGCGGCAACCGGTGTAATCAACAATCTCAAACTTCGTTCGAGTTGGGGAAAAACCGGTAACAATACGCTTGCTATAGCTGACACGGAAGGTAAGTATAATCCGGGTTATCTTTACAATGGACAAGCCGGATTATTAAATACCGTACTGGCCAATAACAATCTGCTATGGGAAAAAACCAGTTCGATTGACTTTGGATTCGATTTGGGAATGTTAGACAATCGCCTTAATGTATTATTTGATGTCTATTCAAAAATCACTAAAGACCGCTTGATGTCACAACGCATGTGGGCTGAATCAGGATTCTCTACTATCAAAAGCAATTATGGTGAGATGATTTCAAAAGGTTTTGAAGTGGAAATATCCGGTACACCTGTAAAAACCAGAGACTTTTCATGGAATATTGCCTTTAACCTTGCATTCAATCGTTTGGTTTGTGGTAAACTACCCGATAATGGGACAGAAAAGAATAGAACAGGGGGTGGACTGATCTACGATACTAAACAAGGAAAATATGTTTATGCCGGTGGGTTTGCCGAAGGAGAAAGACCCGGAGCACGTTTTGCTTTCGAGTCATTGGGTGTTTACTCTACAGATGCAGAAGCTG
>JBKEAL010000241.1:0-16032 GCA_047972195.1 Parachlamydiaceae bacterium | reverse complement strand
GTTTTTCCGTTCGTTCCCGTAATGCCTGCTGCAGGCTGCTTCATAAAGCGGAAAGCAAGCTCCGCTTCACCAATGCATTCAATATTTTCTTCGTGGATCCGTTTAACGATATTTTCATCTAAAGCAATTCCAGGAGAGACAATTGCCAGTTGAAAAGACTCGACTGAAAAGTGTTCGTCTTGGCGCAGCAGAAGAACGCCTCGTTGGAGCAGCAGCTTCACTTCCGGATTCATCATGACCCTGGAGGGGTTGTTGTCTGTCGCAGAAACTTGCCAACCGTGATGCAGCAAAAATTCAACTGCGCTCACTCCACTTAAACCTAATCCTACAACTAATGCTTTCTTCATTGGAATTTTAGCGATGCTACTCCTATCAATGCCAATAATAAGGACACTATCCAAAATCTAATTACAACCTTTGTCTCTGCCCAACCCTTATACTCAAAATGGTGGTGCAAAGGAGTGCATAAAAAGATTCTCTTTTTATTGCGCAGTTTAAAGCTGCCAACCTGCAAAATCACAGACAGCGTTTCTGCTACAAATACACCTCCAACCAGCGCGAGAAGCAGCTCTCTTTGGAGCAACACTGCAGATACACCTAAGATCCCTCCCAAAGAAAGCGACCCCGTATCTCCCATAAATACCTGGGCGGGGTGCGAGTTGTACCAGAGAAACCCGATGCTGGCGCCTATAAACGCCGACAAATAAACGGCAATCTCTCCACTTCCTTCGATGTAGGGAATGTTCAAATAAGAAGAGAGGTCGCTGTGGTTTGAAACAAACGCAAGCAACGCAAAAGGTGCTGCCGCCATCACTAAGCAGCCGGAAGCTAAACCATCGAGGCCATCTGTCAAATTCACTGCGTTTGACGCACCAACCACAACAAACACGATCAGCAAAAATGAAACGAGAGCACCCGCCGCATAAATCCAGGGTTCTTTAAAAAATGGAACGTAAATACGCTGGTAAAAATCGGCTGCAGGAATCTGCTGCCCGCCTTCAACCTTGATTTGAGGTGTTTGGAGGCCCAAAAACTCACCCAAGCCATGTTGCAACTCAGGAGACAGAAGAATGAGAGCAATCAAAGTCCCAAGAATCCCTTGGAAGAGCAGCTTTTTTCGGCCCGACAACCCTTTCGTGTCTTTATATTTCAATTTAAAGTAATCGTCGACCCCGCCGACCCAGCCTAGCCACACAGTAGAAACAAGTAAAATCCAGGTAAACAGAGAAGTCAAATCCATCCATAAAAACAGCGACAGCGTCAGAGAAATAAGAATTAAAATGCCTCCCATTGTGGGAGTGTCTTTCTTTTTTTCATGGAGCTGTCCCAGTAAGGGGCAATCCTCCGTCCGAATTGTTTGTCCGATCTTCATTTCATACAATTTCCGGATAAAATAGGGACCGCAAAAAATACTGAACATCAAACTAGTCAGTGCAGCCAAAATCATGCGGGTAGAAGTATAGGCAAAGGCGTACGGAAGGCGAACACCTAATTCCATTAACCACTGCTGCAATAACAAAATCATAACTCAATCAATTTCCATAGCTGTTTACTATTAGACCCTTTTAACAATACGACATCGTCTTTGACAACCGATTTCTCAACCCACACTTTAAGCTCTTCGAAATCATTCGTTATCTGCGCCTCTCTTCCTGCCTTTTTCCACTCGTCGACTAAAGGTTTGCACTCAATCCCGTGACAGATCAACTGATCGAGAATGGGCAAAGCAAATTTTCCCACTTCGCGATGACACTCTTCGGAAAAAGAGCCAAGCTCCATCATCGATCCCAGCACTCCAATCCGCTTTCCTCTTCCCAAAGGCTTGGGAAGTGCTTTTAAAGCCGCCTTCATCGACTCAGGCGAAGCATTATAGGCATCGTTTATATAAAGCGCACCCAGTTTTTGCACGGGTTGAAACCTTTTTTCAGGCAACTTCAGCTGAGAAACGCGAGCAAGAGTTTTGTCCATCGACGCTCCTGCCAAACAAACTGCAGCTAGAGCTGCAAGAAGATCGTGCAGAAGATGCTCCTCTTTAAAAGGGAGATCCTGAAGAAGATGTCTCTTTCCATGGTCGACAAAGTATAAACCATCCTTTTCTGAGAGAAGCGTAAAAGGCATCTTTACGTTATTCAATTCAAATGGAACAGCTCCTTTAACCATTTCAGGAATCAGCTTCTCAATCGGCCTGTGATACAATTTATGCTCTGTTTCAGACTGAGAAAAAATTTCTGCTTTGGCTGCAGCGATTTCTTTTAGTCCTTTGAAGTTTTCTGCATGGCAGTAGCTCACCGTTGTGATTACGGCGACTTGAGGAGGTGCTATCTGAACAAGTTTTGCTATCTCACCCGCTGTCGACATTCCCATCTCCAACACAGCGTAAGATTCGGAGCCTTTTAACCCATTCAACAATGCCAAAGGCAATCCTAATTGTGAATTGGCGTTACCAGGCGTTTTAAAAGCCCCTTCCAACAACTGGTAAATGAATTCTTTCGTCGTCGTTTTACCGTTAGAGCCAGTCACAGCGATCCCTTTGACTCTAGACTGTGCGTACGCATGTTGAGCTGCCTGCTGTAATGCTCTCTGCACGCTATTTACGACAACGAAAGGAATCGAACAGTGCAGTTGCCTCTCCACAAGCACTGCTGCGGCACCTTTCCTCACCGCTTCATCGAGATGATCATGACCGTCGTGTTTCTCTCCAGAAATAGCACAGAACAGCTCGCCCTCTTTAACGGTTCTTGAATCAATGGAAAAGCCTTTTAAGAGCAGCTCCTTTGGACATGGAGCATTCAACAAATGACAAAACTTTTCTAAAGAATTAATGATCATCCATGTAAAATAAACAAAAATTCAATTTTTGTAACTACCTCTACAGATTATTTCTAAAAGCCTCAAAAGTCACATCGATCTGAACTGACCATTTCCAACTTCCGTTGTACTTTGCAGAATTGAAAAACGTAGGGCCGGTCAGGATGTCGATCCCCGGGGCGAAGTAGTAGCCAACAGCAACGCCTCCGCCACCGATGGTGTTCTTTCCGGAAGCATAATCTGCGCAAAAGACCCACTTGTGGTATTCAGTATCATCGCAATAAATTGCAGGACAGAAGTACTTTTGGTACGCTGCCATAAAACCTTGCCGGTTTTTTCCCATCGCTCTTGTGCCGGAAAATGCGCCGATGTACATCGTGCCGCCCAACGATTCTGGTAGAGAGTGGCCGATAATGAGATCAACTACATTTTGGTTAGTGGCATGCTTGCCGTGGTAACGGGTTCCGGCGTTAAAAAATCCCACTTTGAAGGATGGTGCATGGGAAAACAGGAGATCTTCCTTAATCGCTATCCCCATATTGAAATAGAGCGGATCGTCTGTCCCGCCTAAATAGTCAATGCCAGCCTCAGCACTCCAATCGCCTACAGTGAAAATGCCAAACTCAAGCCCTGTATCCGGCGGCAAAGTTGACCCATGGCCGCGGTGGTTGAATACCGATAGATAATTGTCTTCATCCACATGCCCATCGCCCGTTTCGTACACATTGGTCGTGCAATTCGTCCAAAACACAGAGCTTGGCGAGCACTCAGCACACCCTACCCAAAACACAGCTAACAGCAGCAATAATTGTAACATAGATTTAAATTACTCAATTATTCTATTATTGCATAGAAATAAATACATCCAATTATTATGTCTGTAAACTCAGTAAGAAGCATCACACCTCCTTTCATCCCGATAAACAAAGCGACAGCCCCATCTCTCTCGAGCTCAACAAAAACAAGCGCTTTAGAACTTTTCGTTGAAGCAGGTTTCTGCGATGTCCAAGGGATTTTAACTTTTACTCCAACCGCACCGCCCATTGAACCGGACGCTCAAAAAATCTCGGCTCTTCGAAGAAAACTCGTTCGTGTCGGAAACTCTGAACATACGATTGGAGAATATATCGATTTATTGATTGCTGAGCTCAATAAAAAGTCCCCAGTTCATTTTAAAGTGTACCTTAGAGGAAGTTACGCGGCCTTTATATTAAACCCCAAAGAGCGGTTGCGCTCGCTGATTGACCAATTTATCGAAAAGCATCCGGACAAACGCACTCTCATGGAAGAGGCATGGAATCAAATTAGCCACAGCGATTCCGAGCTCAAGGAACCCAATGACATCGATTGCGTATTGCAGCTCGATTTTCCTCCCGATAAACATCGCCTTACACAATTTCGCAAAGCGATCATCGAACTGCACTGTCGCTTAGCCAACGTGGATAGAACGGGTGCTAAAGACAAAACCTTTGCCAATTTACTCATACTCAAGCCCTCAAAATGGATTAAATATGCAGACCCCGTAGTGATTAGTTCAGTTTCAGGCGAAAACTTCAAGTTGGATATCGATTCGGGCTTGCTGAACACCACATATGTATGCACTTACGATAACCATTGCATCCAGATGGGAGCAAATCCTACAGCGACTTCTATGAAGAATGAGGCAGACTTTTGGCAATCGATGTTCGATCACGCATTGGGTCGTTATCGTCTAAAACGGCGGCATGCAAAAGATTTTTCCGTAGGCGTCAAAATGCTCACAGCGCTCACTCAAGGGAAATGGATCGACGAAACGCGCATCACATTAAAAGAGATCATCAGCCCCTTTTTAGGAGAAAAATATAAAGTTCATAAAATCTACAACTACATTTCCACAAAATTGAAGCACAAAGCAGTAGACAAAACAGCCTTCATGATCAATTTTCTCTCCCTTGTAGATGATCCGGAAAAGCGCGAAGCGCTGTGGCGCAGCTTTAGAGCTGAAAGCAGCTCCTTCACAGAAGACGCCTCCCAAATTTTTGAGCAAAAAAGAGCTTTCCCATCGCTTTATGGTGAGATGCCGCTTTTCAAATCCGGAAAAGCTAAACCGGATCTTCAATTTATGAAAGAGCGGCTTTTTGCAGAGAATGACCCATTGCCTTGCACTCCGGATTGCTTTTATGCCGAATGGCGCATGGGCTGCGAGAATCTTCGCATCGGCAAACCGATGCCTGACTCATGTTTTGAACCCATTGCTGAAATGCTTGTAAAAGGGATGCTCACAGCTGAAGAAGAACAGAGGTTGAATCTCTCCAGGCAAAAGAATTTCCAGAAGGTCTATAAAGTAATCAGCGAGGCATTTTTATCAAAAACTGACAATCCGGTTCCTCATTTGCAAAGCATTGGATCGCGTGTGCCGTCAGATGACAAATTGTGGGTCGTCCAGATGTGGATCGAGTTGGTCCATGATCAAAAAATCCCCCTAGATGAACTTCTGAAAAGGGTTCCAGTCTGGTTAAATGGCAATCTTTCTAAGGAATGCAAGGAAGCGATCGCACTAGAGCTTTTAAGATCCAGATTGTTCGTTGAACCAAAATTAATCCAACTTTGCGCTGGAAATGTAAGTAAAAATGCTTTTATAACGGCATTGGAATACATCCCCATTGAACAACATTTGCCTTGCGTCTACCGATTTCCTGAAGAGGATTGGGAGACTATTGCAGATCATCTCTCCTTCAAGGAACAGAAGGATCTTTGGCATAAGATTCTGACCCGCACGCAGTCGATCTTTACTTTATGGAAGATGGAACGAAAAGACGTTCCAGCTCCCGGAAAAATGGCTCAGGACATTACAAACGGCTTCGTTAGCCAGCCACGTAAGGTTGGGGCCGAAATTAGAGCAGAAATGGAAGCGCAAATCGCAGCACTTCAAGTCAACGCTTTAGAAGTCTTATTCCCAAATCTTGCTCCCGAAATGAAGGAAGAAGCTGCCGCACTAGTGCGAAAGAGAATGTTGGACAGCCTAGCTCAAGGAGATTTAGTCTGTCTTGAGAAATTTCTGAAAAGCAAAACACTCCAAGACCATTCTGGAGTTACCTTGGAAGAGATGCGACAAGCGCATTTTACTCCTGAGCAATCTAAAGCTCTTCTCTCCCTTCTTTCCCGCATTTCACCCAGCAATAGATTTCTTCATGTACTTTGCGAAAAGCTGCTTGAACTGCAACCAAACGCCCATTCTGAACCTTCCTTTTGCCGTCTTCTCTTTTCCCTTACACCTCTATCTCCTACCTTAGCTCAAACTTTGACCAAGGGTGTACTGGAAAACCCCGACGCCTATCCGGAAGAAATTAAGTCTGACTCTTCCTCTCTCGATTCTGTGCTCTATAAACTGTATCCCTACTACCTAAAACGCAACCTTCCACTCACTTCCAAGCTAATTCAGAATGTCCTGGACAACATCGATCAGATGAAAGATCCCGCAGCGGTGCTGGAGAACCATTTACAGAAAGTTATTCGCAAAGAACTCGTATTGAAAGCCAACCTAATTCAACAACTTTTGACTGCCTATTTTGCACACGTACAAGCTCCTTACTCTGTTACATATAGTCAGCTAAATGCATTGTGCATCCGGGATTATGCTGTTTTAATGCCGCTAATGGATTCAACGGAATGCCTTGAAAAAACATTTCCCCCTTTGGCATCCTTATGTTCTTCCTCCAATAAAATGCCGCACAACCTCCATAAACTACTGGAAGAAGGTGTTAAGCGATGCATTGACGCGAACAGGCCAGATCTTTTAAGCCCTCACAGCGATTGGCTAGAATTAAAAATCCACAACGCAACACTTTGCGATTCCTTACGAAAGCGCTTACTGCACTATTACCTTGAAACGGGAATCGGCAGCTGCGAGCAGCTACAAGATGTGTCAACTCCAGACGAGGCATTCCTTGCTTTTAGAAGGCTAGAATTAAACATTGAAACAGCTCCTGAGGGAGAACCTTTGTTTATGTTTCTCCAATATTGCCTAGAGAACAATATCGCAGGTCCAGGTCCTGCTAAGACGCTTTTAGCCCTATTGAAAAAGTATCCACAATACTTAGAAAAACGGCTTCTCAACTACACCCTCTTCTGTTCGACTTGTGAATCTCTTGAACTCGACGACAGAGTCGCTCTGTTAACTATTGCGATAGAAAAACTAGGTCCTGATCGATGCAAGGAGGCTTTTGAGCAGCTGACTAAAACTGCTCGTAAGACCGACTCAGTTTCCGTTGAATTTTGTATCGCCTTCCTAAAAATTGATTGCTTGTATCCTGATACAGTACAATTCGATCTTACCTTCCATACGGCTCCACTGTCCCCAGAACGTAAGAAAATGGTCACTGCACAGATAGAATCTCTAACCCATCTTAATTCACTACTGAAAAACATTCTGCCTTTTAAAGGTGGGACTTTCCTCGATCAAGTCTACACTCATCTACTTCGAAATGCTCAAAATAAAGTTCCCTCTCATGAAAAACCCTACATCGAACTTGTGGCAAGAGCCCTCTTAGAGGAATCCAAAACCTTGCCCGAGACATTAAATCCTTCGCGTGTGACTCAAATTATGGAGACATGGTATGACAATCTCCCTGAAGAACATGTCGAAATGGCTTGGTATCGCCTTCAAAGTAAATTATTCGAGCGCCTTGAAAAACAACCTTTTCTCCAGTTCTTTCAAATTTATTTGAATTTAACCAAGTCGTACTACGAAACTAAGCATAAGAATCTGGGACGTTTTACTGCTCAGTTCACGTGTCTATTGAATGCGGCCTTTTCACATCCCCATTACGCGTTGGGCATCAGCTTCCCTAAACTCATACTGGATGGGCTAAACCTTATACAACGCACCAAAGAGATGTATTTTTACTCGCTGTTTGCTCGCGCAGAAAACGATCTCGATAACCATCCTTTCTTCCAAAAGCTCCGTGCCTTGGCTCCTAAACCTGAATTAAACATCTTAGAATCTGCTTTGGAGCTGGCTACATTAAGATGCGATGAGGCAGGGCTTGCCTGGAGTGATTCCATCATTTTTCAGTTATCTAATGTAAGGTCGCATGAACCAAGACAACTGCAGATGATCCGAAAATACGTTGCATTTTACTTGCGAATGGGCTGGACCAAAGAAGAGATTAAAGAACACATTGACTACATTTGCCCCGATCAAGCAGTAGCGCAAAAATACCATCGCGTATTAAAAGGACCATTTCCAGAGCAGCCAAAACCGGAAACCACGTTGAAGCAAAAAATGTTTCACAAAGTTGTCATGGCATTCTAATTTGATTATTTTCAGATTTTGTTTGACCTAAAGATATCGAATGCGATATAAGATAGCACTCATGGTGGCATGGCCAAGTGGTAAGGCAGAAGCCTGCAAAGCTTCCATCCCCAGTTCGAATCTGGGTGCCACCTAATGCTTTACGTCGTTTCAACTCCCATTGGTAATTTAAGCGACATCACGTTCCGCGCAGTGGAAACACTGCGGGACTGTGATTACGTCTTATGCGAAGACACACGCCACAGCCTCAATTTATTAAACCATTACGAAATCAAGAAACCGCTCTTTTCTTACCATCAGTTCAATGAACGCAGCAAAATTGCGCTCTTGATGAGAGATCTGCATCAAGGGAAAAAGATTGCGCTGATCAGCGATGCAGGCACTCCGCTGATTTCAGATCCCGGATTTACTCTCATCGAAGCATGCATCCAGGAAAACATCCTTTTTACAGCCCTGCCCGGCCCTTCTGCTTTAATTGATGCCTTAGTGTGTTCCGGATTAAATCCGATCCCTTTTCAGTTCTTGGGATTCTTGCCGCAAAAGAAAACCGAATGCGCCAAGGCGTTGACGCTGATCCTGCAATACAACGGCACCTCCATTTGCTACGAATCGCCCCACCGTCTTTTAGAAACGATCGAGCAACTCAAATTGCTGGATCCCGATCGAAAGGCTGTCATCGCAAAAGAACTCACCAAGAAATTTGAACGCTTCCAAAGAGGTACACTTTCCGAACTCCACCAGCAGCTTTCTCTGGAGCCGATTAAAGGCGAGTTTGTGTTTCTGGTGGAAGGAGCGGAATCGCGCCTACAAGACATCTACCCTGATCCCCTTGCTTATGCAACTCAATTAGAAAAGCAATTTAATATTTCAAAAAAAGATGCAATCAAAATTGCAGCCGAACTGACCGGAAAAAACAAACGCGAATTATACACAAAATCACATCTTACTTTACAAGATCTGTCCGAATAGTCTATACAGTAATCAAAACCTTCAAATTGTTAAGGAGAAGAAATCTCATGAAGTTAAATCGCTTCCTCACTACTGCTTTGGGGACATTCGCGGCAATCCTATGCCAATCCTCTGAAGCTGAAGCTCTTGCTGCAAGCGTTAAAACGTTCGGTATGGCTGGAACAGGCGTAGCCTATGCGCAAGACGCACTAGCTGTTGCTTATAACCCTGCCGGTATGGCATGGGTTGGAGATCGCCTCGATCTCGGCATTCACTGGGCAAACGACAGCGGCAAAACGAAAATCCACGGCAATGCACTGCCTACTACAAACGACACATACCACGCTTATAAAACGAAGAACTTCTATTCTCCGGAGTTTGGTTTCAACAAGACATTCGGCTGTGAATGCGAATGGTCTGTCGGTATAGCTGTTTACAACAGACAGCAAGGGAAAACCACATACAACAAACCCTTCGGTTTGATTGGTACATCCAACCTCGGCCTGGAGTATGTGCATGAGACGATCTCTCCTGTTGTTGCTTACCGCTTGAATGACTGCCACAGCTTCGGTATCACATTGAACTGCATGGTGCAAAGATTGAAGGTCAACGGGGTTCAAAAATTCGATAACGCGATCTTTTCCTCTCACCCGGGACATGTGACCAACAAAGGATACGACTGGTCAATAGGCTTCGGTACAACTTTGGGCTGGCAATGGAAAGTGTTTGACGGCTTTACGCTCGGATTAACTTATCAGCCAAAAACTTCTATGCCTAAGTTTGACAAATACAAAGGCTTCCTGGCTCAAAAAGGAAAGTTTGACATTCCTCAAGTATTTTCCGGAGGGATCTCTTGGAGATTTGTCGATTGTGCCACTATCTGCTTTGACGTTCAATACTACGACTGGGCACAGATCAAAGCTCTCCACAATAAACTCGCTGGCGGGCTTGCAGAACTCGAACAAGTCAAACTTGGAACAAGCAAAGGCACAGGCTTCGGCTGGAAGAGCCAAACGTTCTACCGCGTCGGTCTTGACTTTGCTGCAACAGAAGATTTGATTTTGCGTGTAGGTTACAGACACGTAAACGCAAACACGAAGAAGAGCCAAACTGTGGTTAACCAGCTGATCCTGGACATAGTGGATGATTACGCAACATGCGGCGCGACGTACAAAATCAACTGCGACCAAGAAGTGTCAGCCTATTTTGCCTATGGTTTTAAAAACAAAATCAATGGTAGTGGATCGATTCCTACAACCTTCGGCGGCGGCGAGTCCGACATCGAGGCGCAAAAAATGGCTCTCGGCTTAGGCTGGGGCATGAACTTCTAAATTGTCCTAAAGAGGAAGGCGTTCAAGCCTTCCTCTTTGCTTGATTATTTCCTTCCATTCCGCTAGTATTCTCTCCTTAAGCACAAGGAGATACCGCATGTCTACAGCCAAAGAGATCATTTTCGAAGAAGAAGCGCGCCAGAAGCTTGCCAACGGCATCAAAAAACTAGCAGAAGTCGTCGCCTTCACCTTAGGGCCAAAAGGCCGCAATGTCGGCATCGAGAAGAGCTGGGGAGCCCCTTCCATCACAAACGACGGCGCCAGCATCGTAAAGGATATCTCCTTAGAGGACGTGTACGAAAACATGGGCGTCTCGATGGCTAAAGAAGTCGTACAGAAAATCAAAGAAGTGTGCGGCGACGGAACGACGACAGGAACTTTATTGTTAAAAGCTCTCGTCGAAAACGGCATCAAATTAATTTCTGCAGGCGCCAGCCCAATCAGCATCAAAAGAGGCATAGACAAAGCCTGCGAAGCTGTGATCGCAGAAATTGAAAAGAGCGCGATTCCTGTAAAAAACAACGAAGAAATCCTCAACATCGCTGTAGCCTCAGCTTCAGGCAACCGCCAGATCGGACAAACGATTGCAGAGGCAATGGAAAAGGTGGGGCAGAAAGGCGTCATCACTATTGAAGAGGCAAAAGGCACTGAAACAACCATCGATATCGTCGAAGGCATGCAATTTGACCGCGGCTACATTAGCCCCTATTTCTGCACCAACCCAGAAAAGCTCCTTGTAGAGATGCATCGAGCAGCAATTCTAGTCACCGACAAAAAAATCAACAACATCCACGAACTTCTTCCCATCTTGCAGTCTGTAGCTGCCACAGGAAAGGAATTGCTGATCATCGCAGACGATCTGGAAGGCGATGCCCTCTCCACATTGGTTGTAAACAAATTGAGAGGCACATTAAAAGTATGCGCAGTCAAAGCGCCGGGGTTTGGCGACCGTCGAAAAGCGCTTTTAGAAGACATTGCCATCCTAACAGGTGCAAAAGTGGTTTCTGAGGACGCAGGCATGACACTGCAAGAGACAGGTCAAGATGTTTTGGGTTCAGCAGATCAGATCACTGTTTCCAAAGATTACACAACGATAGTCAGCGGCGGTGGTCAGGAAGCGGAAATCCAGCAACGCCTAAAACAGATTGCCAACGAGATCGCCCTTTGCAGTAACAACTACGACAGAGAAAAACTGGAAGAGCGCCAGGCTAAGCTAAAAGGCGGTGTAGCGGTGATCCACGTCGGTGCAGCAACTGAACCTGAACTGAAGCAAAAAAAACAGGTGTTTGAAGATAGCTTGAACTCCACTAAGGCTGCTCTTGAAATGGGCATCGTTCCAGGAGGTGGTGTAGCGCTTTTGAGAGCTTCTAAAGCTGTTGAAAAGCTGAAATTGACCAATGATGAAGCGCAAGGAGCTAAAATCGTGGCGGCTGCCTGCGAAGCGCCGATCAAGCAGATCATCGCCAATACAGGATTTGATCCCTCTGTTGTGCTTTCAGAAGTTTTAACCGCAAAACCTGGCTTTGGATTTAATGCACTCTCCGAAAAAGTGGAAGACTTACTCAAAGCCGGTGTGATCGATCCTGCAAAAGTGGTCAAAAACTGCTTGTCGCTCTCCTCTTCAGTAGCAGGGATCGTACTGATTTCAGAAGCACTGATTGCAGATGCACCTGAAAAAGAAGAAGCTTAATTGAATTTCACAGGGATGAGCGGAGAAGATTCGCTCATTCCTTCACAAGAACGCGCCGCCTTTTCCCACGCCTCACGACTTTCCATAATCTTCGGCCAAAATGGAAAGGTACGGCACTGTCGCGGCCTCGCCTCGTAAAGTGTACATTTTTTATCCTTGAGAAAGACACAGTCGTAGTTGGGCATTAACTCCCTCAACGACCATCGATTCTCCACACGCCGTATATACCTTTCTACAAAATGCGCAACTTCAACGCCCAAAAATCGCGCCATCTCTTCAATTTCCGCCTCATCCACCCACACAAATCCAGGTGAGCCTGTACAGCACGCGCCGCAACCGGTACATTGAAACCGCACGCCCTCTTTATACCAAGGGTCAGGGTCTCCGATCTGTTTTAACATCTAATCGCCATCCCGATTCTTCAAATATTGACGCACTCCGGACACGATAAACAGCGCAAGGAACACGACGCATACAATTCCAACAACCGCCGCTTCAACAAATAAACTTCCAAGCATGGAACTACCTCCAGCTTAGAATCATATCAAATCAGCCATTGTCAATAAAACATATTCATGCAATGATGTCTCAGATGTCTCCAAATTTGGAGACATGACGAGTCTTCGTCACAAACCAAAAACCTTAAATTTTTTTAGGAAAAAAAATGCAAAAACCACGAGAACATTGGGGAACAGAGCTCGGTTTCATACTCGCAGCTGCTGGTTCTGCAATCGGTCTTGGGACTTTATGGAAAGTTCCTTACGTGATTGGCCAAAATGGGGGAGGCGTTTTCGTCCTCATCTACATTTTATGTATCTTCCTGATCGGCGTGCCGGTGTTTATTGCCGAGCTGATCCTTGGAAGAAAATCGCAACGCGCAGTTGTAAGCACCTTTGCTAATTTGGGCAATAACTCTTCCGTCTGGAAAACAGCCGGATGGCTCGGCCTCATTACCTCATTTATCATCATGTCCTACTATAGTGTAGTGGCAGGATGGGGGCTCAATTATATTTTGATGTCCTTGAACCACGGTACGTTTGATCGTTCTCCGTCTGAAATCGTAAACGTGTTTACAACTTTGCAATCCTCTGGCGATATCTCCCTGTTCTGGCATTTAGCCTTTACAGGCCTTACGCTAGCCCTGGTTTATCCCGGCGTGCGCGAAGGGATCGAGTACTGGAGCAAATTCATGACTTCAGGATTGTTTATCCTTTTGATCTGTCTGTTTTTCTACAGCTTAACGCTTGAAGGATTTAATGAAGCCTTAAGCTTTATCTTTTCTCCTAAGTTGGAGAATTTAAAGCCATCCGGAGCTTTGGAAGCCCTTGGGCTCTCCTTCTTTACTTTGAGCGTAGGTCAAGGGATCATGATTACTTATGGAAGCTACATGCGAGCTAACGAAGACATCCCTAGAACCGGGTTGATCATTGGCTCTTCCATCGTAGGCGTCTCAGTTCTCGCAGGATTGACGATTTTCCCAATCATTTTTACATTCGGCGCGAATCCCAGTGCAGGCGAGGGATTGGTATTCCAAGTACTCCCTGTGCTGTTCAGCAAGCTGCCTGGCTCACTGATCGTTTCTACAACATTCTTTGTGCTCTTTGCGTTTGCAGCATTAACCTCTGCGATCGCATTAGTAGAAGTGGTCGTTGCGAACTGCATGGATCTATGGGGTTGGAGCCGAAAGAAATCCGTATTAGTTGTCGGACTTGGCACCTTCCTTCTTGGAGTCCCTAGCGCGCTATCCTACTCAGGAACCCTATTTGCCAACTGGCCCATCATCTTCGGAAAGACCTTCTTCTCAACCATGGATGGCCTCGTCTCTACCTGGCTTCTCTCCATTGGCGGACTTATGGTCACGCTGTTTACAGGCTGGAAACTAGACAGAAAGATGGCGGAAACAGAATTTACTACGGGCTCCAAATTGCCCTGGTTATTCAAACCATGGATCTTCTTTATCCGTTGGGTATCTCCTATTGCAATCATATTAATTATCCTGCAATCTGCAGGGATCATTAATTTAGATAAAATTTTAGGACATTAAACCCTTAAAATGGAAAATCCTTCTTCAAACCAACTTCCCGATGCCGTTGCAAATAAGAACGCAAAGGAATGGCTTGGCGAAGGGTACGATCATCAGACGCGCGAGGAGGTTTTAGACCTCCTCGCAAATCACCCGGAAGAAGCAGTAGACGCTTTCTATAGAAACCTCTCCTTCGGAACGGGCGGCATGCGGGGCATTATGGGCGTTGGAACCAACCGCATGAACAAATACACCATCCAAAAAGCTTCTCAGGGACTCGCAAATTACATTAAAAAAACCAACACAGCGCATCCTTCCGTCCTGATCGGTTACGATTCTCGAAAACACTCAAGAGAATTTGCTGAAGAAGCAGCCAAAGTGCTCGCTGCAAATGACATTGAAGTTTTTCTCTTTAACGATTTACGGCCCACACCCCTAGTTTCCTTTGGCTGTCGTTTTGAAAAATGCCTGGCTGCCATCATGATCACTGCTTCGCACAACCCCAAGCAGTACAACGGCTATAAAGTGTACTGGCAAGATGGCGGACAAGTGCTTCCACCTCATGACCAGGGCATCGTCGACGAGATCGCGCGCATTGAAACGCTTCAAGAAGTCAAAGTTCTCGAGGACATCCACTCCCCACTAATCCATATTGTAGAAGATGAGATCGATGACGCCTACTTGAACGGCCTCCTAGAGCTCACCTGAAACCCTGTCGTATGCCATGAGAAAGGGCTAGAGCGGAAACTGCTCTACACCAGCCTCCTCGGCTCCGGATTCACCTTAGCTCCCCGCGCCTTGCGTCTATTAGGTTTTACCTCCCTCTCCTTTGTCGAAGGGCAGATCAAACCTGACGGAGAGTTCCCCAATGCACCCTACCCCAATCCCGAAGAAAAAGCCGCATTGCAGATGGGGATCGACCAGCTGCTCTCTTCAAATTGCGACTTGTTAATCGCAACCGATCCCGATGCCGACCGCATGGGCGTTGTCGTCAACCATCAAGGCGCTGCACAAATCCTCACCGGCAACCAGATCGCCAGCCTCCTTCTCAACGAGATCCTCTACACACTATCTCAAGCCAATAAACTTCCTCAAAAAGGCGCCTGCGTCAAATCGATCGTCACCACAGACCTGTTTAAAGCCATCGCGGAAGCCCACCACCTCGAATGCTACGAAGTGCTTCCCGGATTTAAATATATTGCCCAATGGATACGCACATGGGAATCTGAAGAAAATAGCCCTCAATTCCTCTTCGGAGCTGAAGAATCATACGGATACCTCTACGGCACCCAAGCGCGCGACAAAGACGCCATCGGCGCCTCTCTTCTCATCGCAGAAACCGCCTTGAGAGCAAAACTGGAAGGAAAAACGCTAGTCGATCTTCTGCATGAGATCTACCTGCAATATGGCATCTACCACGAAGAGGTACTCTCAGTAGGATTCGATCCCGGAAAAATCGGCTCTGAAAAAATGACCGCCGCCATGAAATCCCTCCGAGATAACCCTCCAACATCGATCAGCGGCCTGAAAGTTGAATCCAGCGAAGATTTCCTAGACGACCAAGCAAGACCAGCCACACTCCCCTCTACAAACATGCTCATCTATAGATTGGAAGGCGGAAGCCGCCTGATGGTGCGCCCCTCAGGCACAGAACCCAAAATCAAAATCTACTGCGGATTAGTCGAGAAAGCGGAAGGAAATCTTCAAGAAAGCATACATCACGCAGAATCTACAGCCAAAGCCCTTTTAGAAGAATTCAAGAGCCTTCTCTCATCCTAATAGTTGTATTTGTTAATTTTAAACACAAAGTACCTATGATGTATTCAAGTTTAAGTCAGAAATGATAAAAGTCCTCCTAAGGGAACTAGCAAAATTTCCAAAGGAGGACTAGATGAAATACAATTATGACTATACAGGAAGAACAGTTTTCGTGGGCATA
>JBKEAL010000218.1:0-8250 GCA_047972195.1 Parachlamydiaceae bacterium | reverse complement strand
GGACAAAGAGGCAGCACGCTTTGGTGTCAAAAGCCAAACGCTTCAGCCTGAACAGCGCATGGAGATCTACAACCAGCAGTACTGGTTTAGACTGATCAATACAATGCAGGACTTTTATCCTCTTCTCGTCCGCCTTTTTGGTTATACAGACTTTAACGAATCGATCGCCATTCCCTATTTAAAGGACCATCCGCCTCAAGATTGGTCCTTAAACCCCTTAGGGGACAAGCTGCCCGATTGGATCAAACTCAATTACAAATTAGAAGACAGGCAGCTCGTTTTTGATGCTGCACAGCTAGACCAAGACTTTCATCAGGTGTTCTTTCCTAAAAGAATCGTCCTCGAAGAGACAGTGACGGAGGATTTTTTAGAAAAACCGTTGATCCTGCAACCTCACGCTACTCTTCACACTCTGCCATACAATTTGTTTTCTTTCAGAAGAGATCTTCTCATGGAAAGCCCCGATTATTGGATAGAAAACCCATTCCCAGAACTTCCAAAAGGGGAATTTCACTTCTGTCTTTTTCGCAACCGCTCCTCCAACATCCAGTGGAGAGTGATCTCGCCGGTAGAGCTGTTGCTAATGAAAGAGTTGCAAAAGGGAATCACACTGGATGATCTGTGCGAATTCCTTGAAAACCAGGAAGAGTCAATCCGTGCAGAAGCTGAGACCTCTTTAGAAACCTGGTTTAAAGATTGGACCCTCCATGGCATCATCGCAGCCAAAGATTAATGAATAAACCCCAATTTACCTATCCGATTTTCGATGCACTAGGAAAAAATCTATTTCATGGTACCTACAGCCATGCACCAAGCCATTCAAGCATTGTCTATGCCCTACAAGAACATGGGGATCAGATTGAGATCATTGAATCCATTCCAATGAGCCCTCCGCGTTGCGACGCACTAATCACGCAAAAACAAGGGCTATTTCTTGCGATCAAGCACGCCGATTGCCAGGCAGCAATTTTTCACGACCCGGTCACACAAACCAGCGCCGCTGTTCACGCAGGATGGAGAGGACTAGTACAAAACATCTACCAAAAAACGATCCAAGCCATGCGGAAAAATTATTCTGTCCTTCCTGAAAACCTCATCGTGGCTATAGGACCTTCACTAGGCCCAAAAAACTCTCAATTTCTTCACTATGAATCAGAGTTTCCGGAACCTTTTTGGGCCTACCAAGAATCGCCTTTCTACTTTAACCTGCGCTCAATTGCAAGAGATCAACTTTTAGCTGAAGGCATTCTAAAAGAAAATATCTGTATTGAAGAAACCGACACATTCTCCGATATGCGCTGCTACTCATACAGACGAGATAAAACGTCCCAACGCATGGTCACACTCATGGGCCGAACTGAAGCCCCAACTGATCGATGACGAGACGGCCGTTCTTGTCATACTGACAGTAGTTCGGCCATATCTCCAATTTGAAATCGCTAAGCATTCGACCGACTAATGAAAAGTCAGACTCCGAACCAATCAGGCAGTCAAAATTCTTGAGAGAATGTAAATCGGAAAGTTGTTTTTCATCAGATGTCAAATGATTGTTCACACCCCAGGCCCATTCCACACTCACGTCACACCACATTTTTGCAAGTTGAACAATCGCTCTCGCCGCGTCATCAGAGAATAGATACACAAAGAGATGTTCTTTAGGGAATACTCTTCGAGCCCTTTTCAGCTGCTCCACAATCCACTCATAGTTGCCTTCAATATCGTGCAAGGCAATCGAAATACCTCCTTCCGGTGGATGGATCTCAAATACGGGTATCTTTAACTGTAAGCTTTCACGAATTAAAGTTTTGAAGCCCGCATCCTCCCAATCGACTTGCACAATCGGAGATTTAATACCCATCAGAGCAGCCTTATAGCGCGAAGTCGTTTGTTGTGGGATAGTGTATAAGATAGAAGATTCGGCATCAAAATCTCTTTTTGAATAGCCGACTTTTTTCTTAAAGAGAAAATTGGGGCCTCTAAGATCATCCTCATCACTAAATTGAAACCTATCGGCAAGTTTAAAGGATGTCAATAGCAGAGGAGTCTTTGTCGTTCTGGCCAACCACTTTGTTTTAAAATAGGTCATCAGCTGCTCTTCAAGCCCTTTTTGCGTTACATTATTGGTAAGTGCACTACATGGCTGTTCGACTGTAGATGGGTGAAGACTCGCTTTGTCCAAAAGAGCGGTGGGAGGATCATCTTCTTTAGGATGCCACAAAAAGCAGTAATGCACGTTTTCATCGTAATATAAATCGGGATATAGCTTGCCCTTTTTTCCATTTGAGATCAGCCAGGAAATGGAATTTTCAAATTGACTGGCTATCCCTCGCTTTAAAACAAACCCCTTGGGAAATTGCTGAACAGCTTTTTGTACAAAAGACGTTGTTCCATAGAGCCCCGCAAAGTCTGAATCGATGATCACCAGATCGAAATCGGAAAAATTGAGTGAATGCAAATCGCCTGCATACTGGATATCGAATGTGCCTAATGAAGTTAAATACATTTTAGCTAAACAGTTTGCAGTTGGATGCTGAAGAAGTGTATAAGACCCAATGCCGCCCATCTCACTAAAAATCCTCACCAGCCCGCCATACCCCGCACCGATGTGTAGGATGCGCATGTTTGTTAGTGGCCCAAAACAGCGCTGAATATCAGCCGCTGTTTTAATCAACCTCAAAGTAGTTGGGGAAATACGTCCAAAACCTTTATATCTTCGAAGAAGTGGATTTCCCACCTCATCATTCCTCTTCAAGGCTTCCATGACATCCAGAAGCTCTTTGTAATTAAAAACGATTTCCTTGCTGTATTGTTGTCCCTCTTCCACTGTCGTTGGGTCAAACAGTTTCCTCAAAAGAAAATCGTTGCGGAAAGTTTGAAGGAAACTTGGTTGATTCAATAAGTTTTCATCAAATTGAACCCCTAGAAGGGGCCCAAAGCCGATGATAAAAAGAAGGATACGAAGCATTAAAAGATGATACTTTATCAGAAAATATAGTGACAAAAATTTTTGCAATTTTTTAAGATCGCTTGATGGCAAAAGCAAGTTCATTTTTATTTTTTCTCTTGATATCCTTAAATGCCTTTGCTTTCCAATACAATTTGACCATATGCGCGATCTTTCAAAACGAAGCGATCTGGATGACTGAATGGATTGAATTTCACGAAAAGCAAGGAGTGGAGCATTTTTATCTCTACAACAATCTTTCAGGGGATCACTACAAAGAAGTTCTACAACCTTACGTGGACAAGGGCTTAGTCACTCTGATCGAATGGCCTAAGACCTCTAGTTCCATCAACGGATTTAACCACGTCCAAACCACCGCCTATCTACACTGTTTAAAGAACATTGAATCAGAAGCTAAATGGTGTGCCATTCTTGATATCGATGAATTTTTGTTCTCAGTAGATGGGCGCCCCTTTGCTAAAGCTCTCAATGACTATGATAAATTCCAAGGAGTTGCGATCAATTGGGTTTGTTACGGCTCATCCGGAGTGCAAAAGATCCCTGAAGGAAAGCGATTAATAGATACGCTTCTCATGAGAGCGCCTATCGATCACGTAAACAACCGCTTCGTGAAATGTGTCGTCAAGCCTGAATACGTAATCTCCTGCGATTCTCCTCATTATTGCCTCCTAAAGCCTTCTGCATTCTGTGTCAATGAGAATGGCGAAAATCATGGATCAAAAATGCGATCAAAAAAAGTTTCCGTTAGCAAATTGCGCATCAACCATTACTGGACTAGAGATTTAGACTTTTTCTACAATGTCAAAATCGACCGCTGGATTACCTGGGGAATGCCTTACACGGCTGCGATCCAGAAAGAGTCCGAAATGAATGCGGAATTTGACGATATTCTCTCTAAGCTTTCTTTTTAATTTGAAATCAATGAATGTTGAGTCAGACTCTATTTTTTACGTTTTTTGGGAGCTTTTGGCTGCCTACGCAAGAGGGTCTTAAAGTTCTCTTTGTATTCTCCAAGAAAGGAATCCTTGATTGCATCCTTAAATTTCTCATGAAGATGGAACCCGTATCCATCCTTTTTATATATATCCAGAATCTTTTTAGTTAAGAGTTTTCCAATTTTTCCTGGTTTGAACCTAGAGGTGTATGTTGTCAATATTTCCTTTTGGATTGTTTCTCGGGCCTCAAGAATACTACGACCCAACTGAAGACGCCTTGCAATCAATTCCGGTAGATGGATTTTTCCGTTGTCATTGGCAATTTTTTCCAGATTGCCACCTTTCAGTACTTTCTCAACCAGTTTTTGATAGCCTTTAATCTTCTTTGTTTTTTTTAAACCGCTGTTTTGAATCAAATAATCACGAACATGATAACGCCCTTGAGAACATCGTTCGATAATTTCCTCAAAGATATCGAAATGCCTGCCATCTTGAACCATGGGATAAGCGGCGCGCATTTCACCATGCGCATTAAACTGGAAAAAGCTTGCATCAAAGGGTCTATCAAAGGGCAAGGGAGTATACTTATGGCTGATCAACGATTTAATTAGGTCGATGATGGTCTGCAGTTTAGCTTTATCACCTTTCTTATACCCATTGGGCAACCAATCAAACTCAGTGATCGGTTGCCTTAGTCTTTCTCTAAATACCCATGCGCCAAAATGTTTGGGTAGAAAGGTAGACGCCATAGGAATGCCTGAATGCAGTCCATACAGATAGCGATTGTAGCGGAATGTTTCTGATTCGTTGCGATAGACAACGACTTCTCTAGCTGGATCGCCCTGGATTGCAAACACCCTGGATTGCCCCTCTTCTTCATAAAGAGGAGGAGGCAGCTCTTCACCTAAAACAACCTCACCCCCTCCATAAGTCAGCACAGAGCCTTCTTTTAAATCCCGTCTCCAAGCTAAATGCTCCTCATCTTCACCTGCAAGCAGGTCAAAACCCATCTCTACAAGTTTCTCTTCGAAATGCCCAAAACGACTAAAGTGTTCCAGATCATTCCGCATTAAAAGATACTGAGTTAGTTGATTGAGATAGCGATGAACAGAACGAGGAGTGCATTGCTTAAACAGCCTCTGTCTTCTCTGGCTAAGCGTAGGAGTTGCGTTTATCTCGCACACCTTAGCCATCCACGTTTTGATTTTATCTTCTTCTTTAGCTCTCAGCCGCCTTAATTCATACAGTTTTTTTAACGGAGCCAAAGGGATCTCTGTTTTCGTCGCAAGCTCAAAATTCTTATTTCGCTGCAGAAAGCGGATGAATCCACTTAAATCGGAAAAGTTACGCACTTGATCAGCTTCTCTTCCGGTAAAGAGAAACTGGAGAAGGGGGTTCGGTCGATTTTGCTCTGCGCATTTAAAGAGCGGTTTGAAGTGCATTGCCGCTTTCAGCATGACCTTTTCAGACTTCTCCATAGCGCGTAGATCATAGATCTCTTTGTTGAACTTTTTTCTTTTTTCCAATTGATACGTTGTGCGGCACTCTAAAAGCTCTCCGGCGACGTTCCAAAACTTTTCGACCGTTTCGCGCACCGCGCGCTCGACCTTTAAGGTTCTTTTTTCCTTGGAAGTAAAGAGGCGAAAAATGAGCCCCATGAACGATCTGGAAGAGTAAAGGGTTTTTCCAGAAAAAGAAGTGACGAGAGAGCTAGCCTCGCATTGGACGGAAGCGATCTCGATTAAATTGTTTCTCAGAGCCGATAAAGGTGTCATAAGTCCAAAGCGTCAGTTATATGCTTAAAAGTTGCCAAAAAAACCCGATTCTCTCTTCTTTCTTGGATACTTTTTATCGAGTTCGATCGCTGCTTTTCTCGAGATCATCACGAAGTCTTTAGCCTTATAGTAAGGCTCCATTCTAGAGTTCCAGTAATCCTTATGGAAGTCCTTAATCACGCCGTCAAAGTATCTGACGTCGCCATCGATCAGGCTAATCCATGCGATATAGGTCGGATTTTCATATTCGATATAGAAGCTTTCAAAGCTGATGTAAATTTCCAGATCACTTGCTGTAATTGGTTGATGGGCAAAGCTTGCAAGCACCTCAGGACTTTCATTTAACTTCTCTAAAAGCCCTTCCACAATGTCTACAATCAATCCTCTCGATTGGCAAAGATCGAAGATGTTTTGAGTAGAGAAAATCACCCTAATCCAACGGACACCCTGCCCATCATCAACTTGATAGATTTTAGAATCTTCGAAGCGCATGCGCCCTTTTCTTTCCCACTCCATCGCATAAGGAATGATGACAGCAGAATAGGCGTGTGCATCGACATCTTTTAGGAGGCCTAATTCCTGAGGAGTAAAGCCTTGACTTAAGGTAAACCACGTTCCTGATTCTCCATTGCCGTCGTGGCCCCATTCATCAAAGGGTGCGACACACTTTACGGGAAGGATATCGGGCATTCTTTCTTTGCAGGGAAACGCTGAAGGCTCTTCGAGATCGCAGCAGTCGCAATCAGATGTAATGCGATTTTGCTGAAGAGGACAACTACAGCTGCACAAAAAAATCAAAGCCAGGATAAGTAAATGCATAAAGTTTTTCTTTTCCTCAAAGTTGAGATAGTAAATATTAGTGAAAAACTTTGCAACGAAGATCGCATCTTTATGAACCAAAAAATTGTAGCTGCCTTTGATTTCGATGGAACCCTGACAAACAAAGACATTCTGATCCCCTTCCTACAGAACGCCTTCGGTAAATTCCGGGTAGCTCTTTCTGTTGTAAAACTTCTGCCTGCCATAGGCCTTTTCTGTCTTGGGATGCAAAGCCGCCAGCAAGTCAAAGAACGCTTTCTCTCTTTCCAGATCAGCGGCATGAATCCGACGATCTTTACTTCACTAGCCACCTGTTTTTCAACTCAACACGTCCAGGAGTACATCCGGTCAGATGCACTTGAAAAACTCGCATGGCATCAAAGTCAGGGACATGAAGTGTGCATCATCAGCGCAAATCTCGCGCCGCTTCTTATTCCTTATGCGCAAAAAATCGGGGTGGAACGCATCATCGCCACTGAACTGCTGGTCGATTCCCAAGGAAAGCTCACCGGCGACTTAAAAGGAAACAACTGCTGGGGTGAAGAAAAAGTGCGCCGGCTGTTAGAGGTTTACGGGAGCAAAGATCGTTTCATTCTCTATGCCTATGGCGACAGCCGCGGAGATAAAGAACTTCTACAGCTTGCAGACTATCCTTACTACCGCTATTTTTCTAAGTAATGGATAACATTCCCAATAATTCATCTCCTTCGGATGAACAGATTCTGTCCAAAGGAAAGCTGCGCATTCTCGTACTGATGGGCCTGCTTACAATTGTTGGATATCTCATTTTCAGCCTGGTTGCCGGCTGGGATCAGGTCACAAGCTCTCTTGAACAGGTAGGGATCACCGGGGCCTTAGTTCCTATGGTGCTAGCTTTCATAGGCTATCTGTTTCGATTTGCCCGCTGGACCCATTTCCTCCATATTCTAGGACATAAAATCCCTCTCTGGACCTCTTTTAGGATCTACATTGGCGGGTTTTCTCTCTCGATCACCCCGGGAAAGACCGGAGAAGCCGTGAGGAGCGTCTTTCTAAAAAAATTCGGCGTCCCCTACAGAGAGAGCTTTGGGGCCTTTTTAGCTGAAAGATTTTCCGATGTAATGGCTGTCATGCTTCTGGCAGCAGGAGGCCTCCTTTGCTGCCCTCAAACGCGACCCATTCTCTTCATCGTCCTAACCTTTGTGCTCACCATTCTATTTCTCATCCAAAGTGACCGCTTTCTCAAAGGAGCCGAACGCTGGTTTAAGAAAACCCTTCCACACAGATTTGAAGAACATATCACCTTTATCCTGGAAACAGTCCTTTCCTTCCGCAAATGCTTTAGCATCCTCACGCTGCTCTTTGGCATCCTCCTCGGAGCGATCGCCTGGGGCCTTGAAGGCTTTGCCTGTTACTACCTTTTGAGAGATCTGCATGCAAACATTTCTCTATTCCACACCATCTTCGTCTACGCCTTCGCCCTCCTCGTCGGCGCCATGACTTTCCTTCCCGCGGGCATCGGCGGCGCAGAATTAACTCTGTTGCAACTTCTCATCTTCTACGACGTCCCTGCCTCCACCGCCGTCGCCGTCACCATCGTCATCCGTCTGACGACCTTGTGGTTCTCGGTCCTCCTGGGCATGCTCTTCCTTCCACGAAAAATGCTACAAAAGATGTAAGCGCTCTCATACCAATACGCTCGGATTTTTTCAACGATAGAGTAAGGGAGGATTTTCATCCTCCCTTACTCTATCGTTGAAAAAATCCGAGCGCTGGA
>JBKEAL010000113.1:0-11583 GCA_047972195.1 Parachlamydiaceae bacterium | reverse complement strand
GCGTCATAGCTATAGGAAGATTTTTCTCCGGCTATGTTTTTCTCAACTAGATTGCCGTCCAGATCGTAACGGTACTCTACATCTTCAGTTGACGTTACTTGATTGAGCGCATTGACGCTATATGCCGCATGATCCTTTGATGTGCGGTTATAAAGCGCATCGTAAGTGTAATGATGAGGGGCATCGCCTGTTTCTGAAAGTAGCTGATGCAAGGCGTCATAGGTATAAACAGTTTCGTGATCATTAATTTCTCTTAAAATAGGATTACCAACGAGATCGTAGACAGTTTTTTCTTTATACTGAGGGGCAATGAGTTCCTTAAAGCGCCCGTTCTCATCGTAGGTTCGCGATAAAATGCTCTGCCCGTCAATGAGCTGTTCTTTGCAGCACTGTCCTGCCGGATTATACTCTAAGTAGTGATGTGCATATAATTCGGTGCTATTTTTGACGCGATGGATGGCCTTTAAACGGCCTCCTTCGTAATCGTAAATGATTTTAGAGTCACCCGGAAGCTCTAAATGCGTGATTTGATCAAGGCTATTATAGGCATAACTTAGCTGTAACCCGTTTGCTAGAGTCTCTGAAACAACTCTTCCGTGAACGTCATACTGACGTAAAGTTGTGGTATCGTCCAAGAGGTCTTTTGCACGAATCACCTGATCTTTTAGATCATATTCATACTGATAATGAACGGTGTGATCCGATGAGGTGAGTTCAATCAGCCTGTCGTAATCGTCGTAGCTGTATTGCAGTGCAATCCCGCTAGGTTTACGGATCTTAGCTTTTTGCCCCGTTGCTGTGTACTCCGTTTCAGTTCTTTGCTCCAATGGTGTTGTCTGTGCTTCAATTACTGCAGCTTCACGACCCATGCAATCATATTCCCAGGCAGTTGTAATCCACTCTTGCTCAGGAAGGCGCTGCTGTTCCACTTTGACTCTAAGGCCCGATTTATTGTAGCTAATACGCTCTCTTTGTACACAGTCACCCAATGGAGAGAAATGTTCGATGAGTATTGGCTGCTCACGGCCGTTATAAGAGGTTTTTTCGCTATTTCCTTTAGCATCCACTTTTGTTACGCGGTAAAGATCGCTGTATTCATAAAAATACTTCGTAGCAGCACCTTTAGCATCGCGCTCTTCTCGGGGCTTGCCTTCCGAGGTATAATCCGTTTCTGCGATGACATCCCCTACAGAACTTCGAATCACCTGACCATGAGCATCGTAAACAGAGGTTTTCTTTTGGATTAAAGCGCCTGTTGTCGATTCTACTCTCTCCTCAACCACCTGACCTTTTACATCATGTAATTTGATGGTAATGCGGTCTCCTTCAGTGACTGAATGTTCTCTTCCCAGCACATCGTATGTGAAGCTAGTTTTGTGATCGCCTTTGATCTTTTCAATCAACCGGCCTGCGCTGTCATAACGGTATTCCGTTTCAATCCCCTCTTCGTCTATCTCTTTCAAAAGATGAAAGGCAGAGTAAACAGAGGATGTGGACTTTTCTCCGACTTTTTTACTGATGATGCGGCCAAATGAATCGTATTGGTAAAGCGTTTCCAAGCCATTTTTTGCTCTCTCTCGTACTAAAAGCCCGTCGAGGCTGTATTCCTTCTCTTCACGGCTTCCATCCGGATAAACAACTAAGCAAGGCTGACCGCGCACAGTAAATTGCGTCCTGGTGACATTGCCTTCCGGATCTACTTTTTCTATGATATTTCCCATAGCGTCGTAAGCATAGGTTTCAACGCAAGGACCGTCGATAAATAATGTCTTTTTTGTGAGACGACCGGAAGAGTCGTATTCAAAACTCGCCTCATGGCCTACAGGATCAACAGTTGAAATGCGTCGTCCTAGAAGATCATAAGCGTGATGCGTGACTAACCACTCGCCATTGGAACCAAGCTCTTCTTCTTTGATCAACCGATTGGCTTTATCGTAAGCAAAGCGTTTTTTCCTGTTGCCTGTTTCTTCGCTGACTTTATTGCATAGAGCGTCGTAAGTGAAACTGGTCACATTGCCCAAAGCATCTGTTTCTTGAAGCGTATTTCCAAAAGCATCAAAAGTTCTGTGGATCTGATACGCTAACACCCCATCAGAGCCGTGATGTTCCTCTCGAAATACCTTCCCTTTAGTGGAGTAGCGGTAGATCGTAGCTTTTATGAGTTCTTCTTTGCCCGTATCCAGATTAAGACCATACTCCCAAACAATCTCAGGCATCCCAACAGGGAACGTAGGCGTGGCTCGAATTTTTTTGATCAACCTTTGCGTAACACCGGAAAGATCCGCCTCATCCAAACCTATCCCATCGTCCACAATCTCTCGACAAACGGCGCCATTTTTATCATAAGCAAAGAACTCTCTTTTACGAATGCGATCCCCATCACCAGTGAAGCGCTTGAGCAAGTTGCGTGTCTTTTCATCGTGGACGAAGCGCACCCATTTGCGGAAATCTTTCTCTTCTAGCGGCTGATTTTTACCATCCTGAGAGGTTTGATAGTTTTTAATGTACTTTTCAGATTGACCTGAACCTGTCAAATTGCCGGTCAGGACTTCTTGAGTGATGTTGAAAAAGGTATCATAGGAGATTGTTTGAGAAAAAACTTCCTGTCCTTCGTATTTCAGCTTCCTGCCTAAAAGATGTCCTACGAAGGGGCCGTTTTCCTTTGTCCAAGTAAACTCCTCTAATTTGCCTGCTTCTGTTGAAATCGACTTAAGCCTTTTGCTCTCAGGTTCGAATGTGTACAGTGTTTTATTACCATAGGCATCGATAACCTTAGTTTGTTCATCATCATAGTAAAAGTGATACAGTTTTTTAATTGATCCATCGCTGTCCGCAGAAGTAGAAAGAGATTTAACTTTCCCTTTAGAGTTGTAATCGATCTTGGTGGTGCGGCCGTCAGCCAGTACCTTATGCGTCATCCTTCCATGATCATCGTAAACATAACTTACAGACGGACGGTCTGTGCAGTTTACAGTAACAATGCGCCCTTTCGAGTTGTGTAAATAGTGAACTTCTTGCCAATGACCTTTCCATACTGTATCGCCTTTATCCAAAATCCTCGAAATGGAGGATAACGGCTCATTTTGGCTATTGTATAATGTTACCTCCGATAACTGCTTTAAGGTAAAGAAAGCAACTTTCTGATCTGCGTAATTGTATCGAATCACATTTCCGTTAGGACGATATTCCGCATTGATTTTAAATTCGCCAAAAAATACACCTTTTGTGCTTCCGGTATTTTTTTGATGTCTTTCAAATGTTCTACTTACGCCTCCCCCTGTCCACAACATGACAAATTTTCCAAACTTGTTTTTAACCAGCCGCAAATTGGAATTCTTCCAGTTACACTTACCGGAAATCTCTCCGGATGAACAGTTTGTAAGCCCTTTTCTGAAGGCTTCGTTTGAAAGAGGAATTTGCCCAAACTCTCCTTCTTTCCAAATTTTTGCACGATATAACAGCCCTGCCCCGCCATCATCCTGATACACCGCGTTTATATGTTTGCCTCCTGCAGAAGGCGCTAACACTAAGTCTGGCTCATGGCGAAAATGCCATTTTTTCGTAGCGGAAGAATAACTTCTTTCCACTGTAAGTGGTTGTATACCAGCAACAATGAAATCCGCTTCACTTTCAAAAAAGTCTCCCGTAATCGCATTCACGCAACCAGCCACCACGGCAGAAGGACCGCCATCCAGGATCGATCGCGCCAAAACACCTGCTTCCGGAGCTGATTCAATCTGATTGATCAAGGACCTAGCTTGAACACCCTTGATAACTTCCATTTCTTCTTCATCAAAACCGCAATAAGTCAACCCATCGGGAAGATCATCGTCTCCGAATAAAGGAAAGCTTAAGGTTAAGGCGATTAGGGAAAGCAATCTAATAAATAGCATAGTGATCCTTGGGAACAAATTGTTGTACAGTATATCTTAGAATGGATTTCATGTAAAATCTTTTCTTTATTTATCTACTGGTTATTTTCTATCCATTGATCTTACGTTTTGACGAATTAAATTCTAGTTTAAATAATTTTTATAATAAATTTGACAATGATTTAAATAAATTAATATAATAAACGACAACCAAGGAGGGTGTATGCCTAGCCCGATTAAGCCCAACCGTGAAATTGCCATTTCTTCGACGAAGAACCGTGAGCTTGCGACGGTGACGCCTAAGGAAAAAAATCAGCTGGCGTCCATTTCCAAGGATAAGATTGTGCCTCTGTCGGGCACGGGCACGGTGAAACCGACCAAAATGCTGCGCACCAAGCCTCCTTATGATTTCGCTTCGATAGAAGATGCTGTGGCTAAAAAGCTGGGCTCAATCCCTATGTTTTCCTGCCTGACAAAGGATGAACTGATCACAGCCCTGCAATACTCCATTAAAATCAACCTGAGCGCCCCAGAATGCTCACAGAAATCGCTTATGGAAGCTGATATGATCGTTATCCCCGGTTTGAAGAAAATCCTCTTTCTAGGCGAACATTCCGACCAATTTGGCCATAACCTATACCGCGTTGGCGAGCAATACAGCATCGACCTTACCGAATATGAAACCGTCACCCTCTCCGCCGACGAATGGGCCCTCCTGGCCGAATTCCTGCAAAGAGCCGCCGAAGCGCTCCAAACCCTCTTCACCGCACAAAAAACCGAGAAAAAAGCCTCCTCCACAACCGCTACCTACAAGCCTCCGGTTGCTAAATCCTCAACCACTCAGACCCCTACCACAACGGAATCCACTACATTCTCTCGTAGAGAAACCTCTACCACAAGAGAAGCCGCCCGCCAAGAAGAGCTCCACGCCTCAGAAGTCCGCGCCACCCAAGAAATTCGTTCCCGCGATAAAGAACGCAGAAAAAGAGAAAAGCAGCGCTCCATTGAAGAAAAGATGCTCGAAAGCGATCGCTTAAAACAAGATCGCCTCCAGAGCGAAGTCCGTAAAAAATCTATCTCTTAGAAGCATTACTGCTGCTTATTATAGCTTGACCTTAATCGAATCTTAATGTACTATTTGCTCAATACATTAAACTTAAATTATTAAGGAGGTTGCTATGACCGCAGCACTTAACGCCTGGAAACAAGCAGGCATGGCCCAAATGCAAATTCCTGCTTTCAAGACACCAGAGGAAAGAGCAGTCGCAATCTCACAATTTGAATCGGTCGCCGCAAGAAGAGTGATTGCAGCCGTAATAAAGACTCTCGAATCTATCCCCTCTATGTTAGGTGATTTCCTTATAGCTCCGGCTGAAAAAAATGTTTATTTCCACAACGATGAATCTAGAGTCGCAAACTGGACGAAAATGCCAGAGGGCTACAAGCCTGTAGTACTGAATGATGAGCAATGGAAAGCGCTAAGACTCCGCCTGTTTGGATTAGCTTATCACGCACAAATCAAGCCTGACTTCGAAAAATACACTCAAGATCGAGAGACTAAATCAACGCATGAGAAAATCGTACAGGGTGTTCTTTTAGTATTTAAAAATGCTGCTGCTTTTAAGCTCGAAAAAGCTGAAGAAGCTCTTAGAATATTTGACGAAATTTTCGCAGAAACGCAGTACAAAGGCACGAATAGAAACAATCTGCTTTTAGCCCTTTCATTTGAAGCCATCAACAACTCTATTAAAACAGTAAGGGATGCTGGACTTAAAATTGAAACTGACCAACCTGCTTGGGAATGGAATCAAATGAAAATTAAGGCAATCGCGCCTAGTTCCAAATAGTCTTTCATAAATAGATAGGAGTAGACCTACTCCTATCTTCTTTGACTTTTCTTGATCTCACTCCTTCTAATGACTTTATCTCTCACCTCACGGTCCAAGATATTTTGCGTTAACTCTTCCTCATCAATTCTTTTTTGCTTTTCTCTCTTCAATTTTTCTCTTTGTTCCTTTCTTTCTTGATTCAATATTTCAACGGCATTTGCTTCTTCTTGAAGCCTTTTTTTCTCTTTAAATACACTGGTAATATTCCCTGATACATCACTTGAATGGTAGGTCTTAAATACATTGGTTTCTCTATTTTGAGTTGAATTTTTTGGTTGTTTTACATTATCTTTTACTTCTTCATTTTTTGTTTGTTCTCTGTTAATTTTTTTCTCTAATTCTGCAGTCATATCGGTTAGTTTTGCTGTGAATAATGACCATTGGTCATCATCTACAGTAATCAAATTTAATTGATGGACAGGTATGTTTAATTGTCGAGCGATATGGTCTTTATTTTGATGGTATTGCGATGCCTTAGACTTTGGCATAATCAGAGTACTACCAATTAACACGGCATCTGCAATACTTATGCTTACCGATTTTCCTACGTCATTAAACAATACAGGCTTAGCATTCTTAGTAATAAAATTATCGAACTTACTCATTCCTGCCTCAATGGGCGAACTTATGAATGAAAGTAGATCAGAAGTAACAATGTTAGAAATCTCCATATTTAACGCATTCATCGACACGTCATTAACAGCGCTTGCAACGGGGTCGTCAGCGGGCATGACGTCGATGTTTAGATCAGAAAGGTCGAGATCGAGGTCGAGGTCGAAGCTGATGTCGGAGCCGATGTTGAGAGATTCGGCGGCGAGCTCGGTGAGAGGGTGCAATTCGCTGGGTTTTTTGGGGCTAAGGGATGTCGTTTCGGCATTAAATATTGTTTTGGGTTGAATTGGATCTGGCATAAAGTACCTCCAAAACTCAAACTACCACATACTAATTATCGAACTAATAAATTAATATTTCAAACAAAATCATTCGTAGAGTGGGTGATATTTTATAAGTTGTTGCAATAGAAGAGTTTGCGGTATTTAATGATAGCAGTAATTATTTTAATTTAGAATTACAATTGACTTGACAGTATATCATCGCATATAAACCTGCTTTTTATTTTAAACGAGCAGGAAACAATGCACTTTACACGTCACTTTATCGCTCTCGGAGTCCTGGCTTTCGGCTACCTCTTGGCTGATGGCGACAGGTCTCCGGATTATTTCTCCCTGGCATCTCCTCTGGCTGAGCCTTCGACGATTGCGGGAGGCCATGTCAATGTGATCACTGGCGACTTTGTCGACTATGAAACTGACCTGAGCGTCGCGGCCCCTGAAGAGTTTCAGGTTCAGCGCTGTTATAACAGCCGCGGCATGAGCGATGGCTTGATGGGCTGGGGCTGGTACTCCAACCACGATTGTCATACTGAATCGACAGATACCGGGTATGGCCAGGAAAAGCCGACCTACATAAACCGTGTCACTGTACAAGCTCCCATGGGGTTTGTGATCGATTTTGGCGAAATAATAGAAACACCCGGAGAAAAATTCAAGGCTCCAAAGGAGTTCTTTTCTGTCGGCGTGTCGAACACCTCTCAAGGTGTGATTTCAGCGCAAACAAACCCGCGCGAAATCTACTACAAATTCCCGGGAAAAATCACCTTCGGGGACGGACGGGAAATAAGCACAGGCATTAATGGCTGGGATCTTAAACCTTCTGGTAACGCCTTCTTGTCAAACAAGCTTCAGTCTGGCCGTCGCATTACATTCAGGGATCGGGCTGATGGGTCACGAGAGTGGCTTGAGTACCATGGCCATCCGATCGACTCGAAGCAGTTTGATCAGCTGCCGCACTTGACGGCATCGACGATGGATGGTCGCAAGGCGGAATACGACTTCATGACGGTCAAGATTCCGTATGGGGATAAAATCCATCTACTCTATTCGGTGCAGCGGCATGACAAGCCGTTTGTCAGGTACGACTGGGATTCGACGCCAATGTCGGATGGCCGTCGGGGCCCCAATGAGCCTAAAATCAGCACGATCACGCGCCCTAATAACCGCAGGATGTCGATCTCGTACTACAATGTCGGCAATAACACAATTCTTGGTGAGAATAAACCGTTAAAAACGAGCAGTTGGCGCGTTGGGCGCGTTTTGCGCTTGTGTGAGCCGATAGGAAAAGGCGACACACTTCACACCAAATACCAGTTCAAATACACCCGTGGAGACAATGGCGGCTACACGTCTGTTTATGACGCGCTCATGCACCGCACGGATTATTTCTACACGAAAGAGCAGCGCTTAAGCCAGATCGTCAAGTATACCGCACCCAAGCAACCCTACTCAAAAGAGGGGCTCTACTGGGGCGATCAGGGCAGCGACGAGGAGATATTCTTAAAATCGCGCACCTTCGGCGAAGAAGGCAACCCCTCTCTACACTTCTGCAAATTGTTTCATTACGACAAGCGCGGCAACGTTCTAAAAGAAGAGCTGTTCGGCAACTTTACAGGAACGAATAGCACTCCCCTAAAAGTCGATCAGAAGGGCAACCCTGTCAACCGCCAAGTTGAGTGCTTAACCAGAGAGTATAAATACAGCAAAGATGGATTAAATCTTGTTTTAGAAGAGACGTGCAACGGGATTAAGAAGCAATACAACTATGTTTCCGGCACAAACCTACTCGCGTCTTGTTTTCATAAAAACCACCACCAGACCTATTTAAGACACTTTTATACGCACGATGCTTCCGGCCAGGTGATCGAGCATATCGAAGACGACGGAATCACCGATGACAAATACAACCTCTCAGGGGTGACAGAACGCAAAATCCAACGCATCAAGCGCATCAATCACTACCCATTTGGCCTGCCGGAAGAGGTGAAGGAGTGCTATCAGGATCTAAAAACGTATAAAGAAGTGCAGATCAAGCGCACAGTCAACGCTCACGATTCACAAGGCCACCTTGTCAGACAAACTGTCTACGATGCAAACGACCAGTTTCTCGCCTCCGAACAGTGGCACTACGACGGCCATGGCAACCTGTTGTACTACATCAATCCACTAGGCGAAACCACAAACTACACCTACGACGATAACGACAACTGCCTCTCTGAAACCGGCCCAGATCCCCTTTTCATCAAACTGTATCAGTACGACTACATGAACCGAAGGATCAGCACTGAACACCGTTACGATGGGGAGAGTTTTTCAGAAAAGACCGCCTATGACCTCGTAGGCAACTCTGTAGAGAAGGTCGACATCTATGGCAACTCGACGAAATACGTCTATGACCCATTTAACAGACCGACCGAGTGCATCGCGCCCGCTGTTGAAGACATCAATGGCAACCTGTACAACCCGGTGACCAAAACACGCTATAACGCGCTCGGTTTTCCAATCGAGATCACCGATGCACTTGGCAATACCACCAAAAGCTTCCATACGTTGCTTGGGTCACCTTACCGGATCATCCATCCGGATGGTGCAGAGGACAGATTTGAATACGACTATGAAGGCCGATTAATCAAGAGTTATGCCCGAAATGGCAGCGTTACTTGCTATACACTCGACCACCAAGGACGTCCTACAAAACGGCAAGTGTTTGACTCTAGTGGACAGCTTCTGCTTCAAACGGAAACAGGCTACAACACCTACCACACTCTTTGGGAAAAAAATCCGAATGGCGTAGTCACCACCTTCGCCTATGACGGCGCCGGCCGTAAGATCCGCGAAACCAAAGAAGAACTGATCCGGGAGTTCAGCTACAACGCTCAAGGACTGCTGGATAAAACTACGTTGCGCTCCGCTATCGATCCCGACGATGGGCAGGTAGAAGTGCAAGTGTATGACGTGATGCAGCGACCCATTGAGGAACGTGTAGAAACGTTGCATGGACAAGTGCTGACGCGTTCATTCTACACCTACGATGCGTTGGGCAACAAAACGACCATTTCGCAAGACACGGCAGCCGGCATGAGCACGACGTACATCAAGTATGGCGCCTTCGGCATTCCGCAAGAAAGACACGACCCCGATGGAACCGTCACTAAAATTAGTTACCATCAGGATGAACAGGTATCGATTGAAACAATCGACCCGCAAGGCAACAGCACGACGCAACTTCAGGACGCTCTCGAGCGCATCATCGAAATCACGAAAAAAGACCCCTATGGCAAAGAGATCCAAAAGTCAAAGCTTGCCTTCGATGCGATGAGCCACTGCCTTCAAACCACCCATTATGTCTATACCCCCAACGCAGACACGCGCGAAGTGGTCAATCAATGGAGATACAACTCAAACGGTCAAGTCGTCGAACAGATCGAAGCCGCGGGAACGCTTGAAGAAAGGCGCACTACAACCCTCTACAACCACACCGCACAGAAAGAGGCCGTGATCAAGCCCGATGGCACCAGGATCGCCTTTGAATACGACGCCTTGGGCAGGTTAACACACAGCAGCGCAAACGACTTCGATACAGAGTACTCCTACGATGCCAACAGCAACATTGTGGAAGTACGCGATCTTAAAAACGGCCGTAAAACGTGCAGAACCTACGACTCGCTTGGGCGCATGACCGAAGAGACGCAAGAAAACGGCCACTCCCTGCAAAGAAGCTACCGCGTGGATGGTTCTCTTGCCGCCTTGAAATTTAAAGATGGCAGCCAAGTCCGTTACCACTACAACGGCCCCCAACTTTCCTCCATTGAAAGAGTTCGCGTAGATGGCGCCACAGCCTATACACACCAGTATCTAAGCTATGACCTGTCCGGCCGACTTCTCACAAGCAGCCTAATCAACAACCTAGGCGAGCTGGAAACGACCTACACGATCAAGGGCGACATCGCCACGATAAAGAGCTCCTACCACGAAGAATCTCTGGAAAGAGACGATCTAGGCAACATCACCAAACAAACGCTGAATGGAGAATCCACTCAGTTTACTTACGACAACTTAAGTCAGCTCTCATCAGAAGAAGGCGCTGTCAGCAACACCTATAGCCACGATTCGCTGCATAACCGCGTCGCCAAAAACGGGAACACCTATTCCCTAAATGCCCTCAACCAGCTCTTAAGCGATGGAGAATCAGCCTACACTTACGACCTCAGCGGCAACCTCACACAAGCAGGCGAGCTTGTTTACAAGTACGACACCCAAGACCGCCTTCTCGAAGTCATCGATGGCAGTAAAAAAACGCGTTTCAATTATGACGCCCTGCACCGTTGCATGGAGCGCACCTACCTAGATGGCAACACCATCGTCCGTCAGGACAAAATTCTCTACTTGAACCATTCAGAAATCGGACTGGCACAAGATTCAAACCTGCACACCCTTCGCGTCCTCGGCAAAGGTCTCAAGGGCGAAATCGGAGGAGCCGTCGCCATAGAGATCTATGATGCCGTCTACGCTCCCCAGCACGACCACATCGGAAACGTCATCGCCCTGATCGACTCGCAAGGCCACACGGCAGCAAGCTACCGCTACAGCGCCTTCGGCGAGCTGGAAACTCTCTCAGGCGACACTCTCAACAACCCCTGGAAATTTTCCTCCAAATACCAAGACGAACACCTCGTCCACTACGGCCTCCGCGCCTACTGCCCCGCCATCGGCCGCTTCCTCACCAAAGACCCCGCCGGCTACGAAACCGGCCCCAACCCCTACTCCTTCCTCCTCAACAACCCCCTCTCCCAAATCGACCTCTTCGGCCTCAAGGAAGAATCCCCCAACCTCTACGACCGCACCCACGACCGCACCAGCTGGGAATACAAAGAAAACCGCGAACGCGACACCCGCAACTCCCAAAAACCCCGCCGCGAAGGCCCTACA
>JBKEAL010000065.1:0-2041 GCA_047972195.1 Parachlamydiaceae bacterium | reverse complement strand
GGCACTCGACCGCTTCAGTCAGTTCTTTACCGCGCCGCTGTTTAATGCTGAAGCGCTGGATAAGGAGCGTCAGGCGGTCGACTCCGAATACAAACTGAAACTGAACGACGATTCTCGCCGCCTGTATCAGGTACAGAAAGCCACTATCAACCCGCAACACCCGTTTGCGAAGTTTTCGGTCGGTAATTTGGAAACATTGGGCGATCGTGAAGGCAGCAACATTCGCGACGAAATCATCGCGTTCCATGAGCAACATTATTCGGCTGACCTGATGACGTTAGTGATCATGGGCCCGCAAAGCCTCGATGAATTGGCTCAATGGGCGGACGACAAATTTGCCGCCATTCCCAATCGCCATCTGGCGAACAAGACCATTACCGAGCCGTTTGTGACTCCGGAACAAACTGGCGTGATGATTCATATCGAACCACTCAAAGAGATTCGCAAGCTCATCCTGAGCTTTCCGATGCCCAGCACCGACGCGTATTATCAGCGTAAGCCACTCTCCTATTTTGCCCATCTGATCGGCTATGAAGGTGAAGGCAGCCTGTTGCTGGCCTTGAAAGATAAAGGCTGGATTACCTCGTTGTCTGCCGGCGGCGGAGCCAGCGGCAGCAACTACCGTGAGTTTTCCATCAGTTGTACGCTCACTCCGCTCGGTCTGGAACATGTTGATGACATCATTCAAGCCATGTTTGAGACCTTAACGCTGGTTCGTGAAAACGGCTTAGACGAATGGCGCTACATGGAAAAACGTGCGGTGTTGGAATCGGCATTTCGGTTTCAGGAAACCTCGCGCCCACTCGATATTGTCAGCCATCTGGTGATCAACATGCAGCATTATGCCGCCGAAGACACCATTTATGGCGACTACATGATGCAAGCGTACGATGAAGCTTTACTCAACGAAATTCTGAGCTATCTGGTGCCAGAAAATTTGCGCGCGACCCTGATCACGCAAGGACAGGATTACGACAGCGAAGCCGACTGGTATTTCACCCCATACGCTTTGCGCCCATTCACTCCGGAGCAGATGGCGAAATTTAATCAGCGGAGTGCATCTCTGCCGTTGCTATTGCCACCAGAAAACCCGTTCATCTGCGATCAGCTCGACCCTCGGCCGCTGGAAAACGAACAAGAAACGCTACCGCAAATATTACAGGATCTGCCAGGTTTCCGTTTGTGGCACCTGCAAGATACCGAGTTTCGCGTCCCTAAGGGCGTGATTTATATTGCCATTGATAGCCCACATTCCGTCGCCAGCACTCGCAACATCGTCATCACTCGTTTGTGTGTCGAAATGTTCCTCGACACGCTGGCCAAAGAAACTTATCAGGCTGAAATTGCGGGTATGGGCTACAACATGTATGCCCATCAAGGCGGTGTCACGCTGACTATCTCGGGCTTCAGTCAGAAGCAGCCTCAACTGATGAAGATGATTCTCGACAAATTTGCCCGTCGCGAGTTCAGCGAGAAGCGCTTCGAAACCATCAAGCAACAACTGCTGCGTAACTGGCGCAACGCTGCCCACGACCGTCCGATTTCACAGCTTTTCAATGCCATGACTGGCCTGCTGCAGCCCAATAACCCGCCATACGACCAGTTGCTGGACGCGTTGGAAACGATTGAAGTCTGTGAACTGGCCGAGTTCGTTGAGAAGATCATCGCTCAATTGCACATCGAGATGTTTGTTTACGGTGACTGGCAGAAGCAGGACGCTCATGCCATGGCCGAAGTACTGAAAGACGCGCTGCGCGTCAAGAATCAAACCTATGAAGAGTCACTACGTCCGCTGGTGATGCTGGGTCACAATGGTACCTTTCAGCGCGAAGTCAGTTGCGATCAGGACGACTCGGCAATTGTGGTGTATTACCAGTCCAAAGACACCGAGCCGCGCAGTATTGCGCTCTACTCACTGGCTAATCACCTGATGTCGGCCACCTTCTTCCACGAAATCCGCACTAAGCAGCAACTGGGTTACATGGTTGGCACCGGCAATATGCCGCTCAACCGTCATCCGGGTATGGTGCTGTATGTGCAG
>JBKEAL010000053.1:0-1560 GCA_047972195.1 Parachlamydiaceae bacterium | reverse complement strand
TCATTGCCAAAAGCCAAAATAGCCAAATCTTTCGTCATTTCACCCGCTTCAACGGTTTCGACACAGACTTGTTCCAACTTTTCACAAAAATCGATTAGCGGCTGATTACCGTCTAATTTTCCGCGATGCATCAGTCCCCTCGTCCAGGCAAAGATAGACGCAATCGGATTGGTAGAAGTCTCCTTTCCCTGCTGATGTTGACGGTAATGGCGAGTAACGGTTCCGTGTGCAGCTTCGGCTTCCACTGTTTTTCCATCAGGCGTTACAAGTACAGACGACATTAGACCGAGCGAACCGAAACCTTGCGCCACCGTATCGGACTGTACATCGCCATCGTAGTTTTTACAAGCCCACACAAAACCACCGTTCCATTTCATGGCTGAAGCTACCATGTCATCAATCAAGCGATGTTCGTAGGTAATACCGGCTTTTTCAAAGTCAGCTTTGAATTCAGCTTCGTACACTTCTTGAAAAATATCCTTGAAACGCCCATCATAGGCTTTTAAAATGGTATTCTTGGTGGACATGTAGAGCGGATATTTTTTGGTCAACGCCATCTGAAACGACGAGCGGGCAAACCCGTAAATCGATTCATCCGTGTTGTACATCGCCATAGCAACTCCATCGCCTTTGAAGTCATATACCTCCCATTCCTGCGTTTCACCGTTTTCGGCAGTGAAAGTCAGTTTTAACGTACCCTTCCCTTTGATAACTTTATCGGTAGCACGATACTGATCGCCAAAAGCATGACGACCGATAACAATCGGTTGTGTCCAGCCTTGCACGTATCGGGGAATATTTCGGCAGATTATCGGCTCCCTGAAAACGGTTCCACGTACAATATTTCGGTTGGTTCCATTCGGCGATTTCCTCATTTTTTTCAGTCCAAATTCTTCCACACGAGCTTCATCGGGAGTGATAGTCGCACATTTTATCCCCACATTATAGCGTTTTATCGCTTCTGCCGAATCAATTGTTACCTGATCTTCAGTTGCATCGCGGTTTTGGACACTCAGATCAAAATACTTTATATCTAAATCCAAATAAGGCAAGATTAATTGTTCTTTGATAAATTGCCAGATAATCCGGGTCATTTCATCGCCGTCAAGCTCGACAACGGGATTTTGTACTTTAATTTTTTGCATAGTTCTACGTGCTTCTTATTACTCGTTCTTTCCTTTTTTAACAAAAAGAGAAACCATTTGTTTTATTCGAGAAGATTATTCTGTTATTTTTTTGCTATTTTGCATCCAATTCCATCACTCTGTAAGTTATTATTTCCCGAATTAAATCCATCGGAAGTTCTCTATTATGTGGAAATTGAATTGTACCTTTAGATGTCTTGTACGCAGACCGTTTCTCCATGAAGGCTTCTCTGCCGGAAGGCAACGCGTAAAATCCAATGTGATTTTTGAAAGCGGCGAAATAAATCAAAATCCGTTTTTTGTATTTGAAAGCCGGCATAGAATAGCTAATAACTTCCTGTGCATCAGGGGCTATCTCACGTACCAATTTCCGAATAGCCGTCAACTTTTCAATTATTTCTGGCGTAAAATCCAT
>JBKEAL010000005.1:0-15329 GCA_047972195.1 Parachlamydiaceae bacterium | reverse complement strand
GATTTTAATAAACCGAGACTTGTCTCCAGATGGAACTCATCGTAGCACTTTTTAATGCTTTGGATAGACACTTCCCGCTTTAATTCTACGCCTGCATCGTCTGCAGCCTTCATCAAGCAAGCGATGATCGTTTCAGAGTTATCCGTAATAGGGAACATCCGGCCATCGTCTTCTGTCTTTAGCTCGACTCCCCTTCTCGCAAACCAGGCGATCGTGTCTTTAGGTTGGAAACGATGGAAGGGACCTAACAACTCTTTAGCTCCCCGCGGATAGTACTTTACGAGCAATTCCGGATCAAAGCAGTGATGCGTAGTGTTGCAACGTCCGCCACCGGAAATGCGCACCTTCGCAAGCACTTGCTTGTGCTTCTCTATGAGAATCGTTCTCTCGCCGGGATGGTTTTCTGCATAGGTAATGGCTGCAAAAAATCCAGCAGCTCCGCCTCCAATTACGATCATTTTATATATTTTTTATGAACTATTTTATCTTCTAACAGCTATAAGAACAAGCTGTTTTTAACAGCTTAAGCTACGAATAACCGATAATCCATGTTGAGCGCCAAGGCAAGCTTCTTAGCCACTTTTGCGCCTAGAGTGCGCTTGCCGTTCTCGATTTTAGAAATTTCATTTTGGTGAACACCGCTTTTCTTAGCTAAGTCGACTTGAGATAGTCCTTCCCGATAACGCATGCCGCGCAAGACTAATCCTGCCTTCTTATACTTCTCGATCCGTTTTTTGGCTAAATTGTCCCATGCGACTGGTTTGGCTTCATCTTCAGAATACTTATTTAAAAACGCCTCTAATTTTCCCATGCTTTCAAAATTGATAAACGCTTCTCTTTTATATGCAGGAGCGATAATCACAATCTTGACAGGAAAATCGCTGCAACGTGCTTTAGTAGGGTGCCCCTTCGTGTGTCCCAACATAAAATAACTCCAATTTCTTGCCTCTTTCATCAGTCACTTTCCAGCAAGCGACAAAAGTAGGTCTTCCTTTTTTCAAATGGCAATGATGGAAAGTGTCATTTTTTCCAATTTTTATAAGGCCATAATTAGGCCAACCCGTTAAGATTGGACCGTTAATCATCAAATCCATAACTAGAGCGTCTATAGCATCTATGATAGATGGTCTTTTTTGACCGCTTCGTTCTAATTTGATGTATTGCTTTTTCGCGTCCCTTGAAAGGGATACATGCCATTTCGTTGTCATTTTCAACCACTGCTATTTTAATTATAACATCAACTTTGCCATATGGCAATAAAATTCTTCTGCCGACCTTTTTTGCAAAAGTCGAAAGTTAATCATTATTTCATTTTACTTCCTAATCTCGTTTGATTTATCATCGGCAGTCTAAATGGATAATTTCATTAGAAATGACAAATTCTGAAGAAAGTTTAATGCAGCAGACGGGCATTCTGGAAGTGCCTTCGGTGTATGGATCTGTGCGCGTGGATGACCCACTGATTGCGGACTTGATCCTCCATCCGACGTTTCAGCGGTTAAAGGGCGTTCACCAGTATGGGGTCGTCCCCTTTATTTTGGAGACGGAGAACTATACGCGCTTTGACCACTCTGTCGGCGTGTATTGGCTGTTGAAGAAGAACGGCGCGAGCAGGCTGGAACAGGCTGCGGGTCTGTTGCATGACGTGTCCCACACGGTTTTTTCGCATGTGGGCGATTACGTATTTCAGGACCACTATCCGGGCAATTCCTATCAGGACGATATCCACATCTGGTTTTTAAAAGAAAGCGGATTGGAAGAGACGCTTTTGAAGCATGGGCTGACAGCTGAAGCTGTGTACCATAAAAACCCTGAATTCATCGCATTGGATAGAGAGCTACCAGATCTTTGCGCCGATCGCATTGAATACAACCTTCAAGGTGGGTTGCTACGTGGTTTGATCCATCCTGACTCATTTCCAAAGGTCGCAGCCTCACTAAAATATGAGCACAAAACCTGGGCTTTCCAGGACGCAGAAAGCGCAGCTTTGGTGGGTAGATGCTCGTTAAAAATGACAGAAACCCTTTGGGGAGCCCCGTGGGAGGCGATCGCCTACCGCTTCGCAGCGGATGCTTTAAAACGCTCTTTTCAGATAGGCCTCGTAACCTTTACTGAGTTCCATTTTTCGACAGATGAACTTGTGTGGAATAAGCTAAAAGGCTCAGAGGATCCCTACATTAAGGAATGTGTGGATAAGATGGTCCAGATCCACTCTTCCTATTCGCTTTGCGAAAAGGAACGTGCTGACAAGATACTGTACTTGAAGTTTCGGGGAATCGATCCTTTGGTAAAAGTGGAATCGGGATATGCAAAATTGACCGATCTGGATGCTGATTACAAAAAGGAATACGTACGGGTGAAGGAGTTGATGAAAAAAGGCTGGCCGATCGCTTTTTCATCCTGTTAATTGTAAAAGGCTTATTGAAGGATTCAATTGTTCGTTGCTATCATCTTGAAATGTTTGTATTAGAATGGTGATGTTAACGGAATATACAAATGTTTGAAACAACCTCTCCAAAAGTGCGTCGACAGGTTTTAAGCCTTCTCACAAACCGGTGGGCGATTGGTTCTTTTGCAATTTTGACCTTCCAGCAATTGCTTGAATCATCTGCCACATTGTGGCTGGTGCTTTTAATGAAGAGCATCACTTCGCAAGAGCCATTTTTCCATTACTTAGCACTATATCTCTCCTCCCTTGTGTTGCCTTATATCCCCTGGTGCCTTGCTTTTGTTTTAAGAATCACCTGGAAACAAGAGGCGCAGCGCTCTTTTATTCAAGCGTTTGTCAACTCTAACAGGAACAACATTGCGGAATGGAGCAACAAAAATCTTAAGGAAGAAAAGCTTTCGATCCTGACCGCAGAGGCTCCTTCAGCGATCAACGCGCTGATCGACTGGATCTTCGATCTCTACAGCTATGTGATGAGCGTCATTTTCAATATCATCGCTCTCTCAATTGTTGTGGAGCCATTGTTTGCATTGGCTTATGGTGCCAGCGTGACAGCTGTCATTATCGTGATGAAAATTAAAAAGCGGGTCCAAAGACAGTTAACAAAGAAAGCAATCGTGGCCCGCGTGGACTTAACACAGCAGCTTCTCGCATCTTGGGACAACGTGCTTTTAGGCAACCAGTATAACTTCAATATTTGGCAAGAACGTACAGGTCAAAGATTAAAGCGCTGCCTGCAAAAGAACGTCGACTTGGAGCGTTTCGATCAGGTAATGGCGATCTTCGTAGCGTTGATGACTGTCGTCCCCTCTCTGCTTGTTGTCGTGTATTTTATGTATGTCAATCAGCATAATACAGTGCTCCTCTCTTCATTTATCGTCACGATGCCGATTCTATTTATGATCCTCTCTTACACTTACCAAACGCTGTCTTTGGCATTTAGATGGGGTATGCACAAGAGCAAGCTGGTCGCCCTTTTTAAAGCGATTCAACCAACCAAAGAAGCATTTGGAAGACTGGAAGACAAGGTGAAGTGGGATAAGATCCGCATTTTCGAAGAGACAAAAGCTCCCGATGAGCATGTCTCCCTTGCCGGGCCTCGCGATCTCTTTGTGCCTTCAGAATTGATCCAAAAAACCGAAATGCCCGGACGTTTGACACTTCGCGGCGAAAACGGTGCCGGAAAGTCAACGCTTCTGATGCTGATGAAAAACTCTCTGCAAGAAAAAGCGTACTTCCTTCCGACGCATAGTGAACTTTCATTCTCTTCCGACCAGCACGATTTCTCTACCGGCGAAGCACTGAAACACAAGCTATTGGAGATCTGCAAAAAAGTGGATGCCGAAGTTCTTCTACTTGATGAGTGGGATGCTAACCTCGATCAGGAAAACCGCGAATCGCTGTCGCAGCTTATCGATGAGATCGCTCAAAAGAAATGCGTGGTTGAAGTTAGGCACAGATGATCAAAATTGCCCTGAAAATGCTGGTCGGAGACCGAGCCAAGTTCATTATGCTAGTTAGCGCCCTTTCATTTGCGGCGCTTTTGATCACGCAGCAGAGTGCCGTTTTTTGCGGTCTTATGATGTGGACGACAGCGACCATCCGTAATACAGATATTCCTGTGTGGGTGGTCGATCAAAACGTCGAACAATCGAATGACGTGAAGCCGCTTCGCGATACAGATGTTACGCGTGTGCGCTCCATCTCCGGAGTGGAGTGGGCAGTGCCTCTTTATCAGTCAATTCAGCAAGCGCGCCTAGCGGATGGGACATTCAAATCGATCCAATTGGTCGGTGTCGACCCCTCCTCGCTGATTGGCGCGCCAAGCATCATGATTGAAGGCAGGCCTGAAGACTTATGGCAGGCGCATGCAGTGATCATCGACAAGCTCGGCATTGAACGGATGAGCATGGCGGGCGGCAAGAAGCTAAGAGTGGGCGATTCCTTTGAGATCAACGATCATGAAGCGAAGATCGTAGGCATTTCTAATATGTCGCCCTCCTTCACAGGGCATCCCTATGTGTATACGACGTTTGATAAAGCGATGGAGATCGTTCCCCCCGTTCGCAAGAACGTCGGGTTCATTCTAGTGAAAAACCGCTCTGACGTAACGCCTGAAGAGCTTGCCAAACGGATCGAAGAGCAGACCGATTTAAGAGCTTATACAAGCGATCAGTTTTTCTGGAGCACCATCCGCTGGTATTTCAAAAACACAGGTATTCCGATTTCGTTTGGCACGATGATCGTCCTTGGCTTTATTGTGGGCATCTCAGTATCCGGTCAGACATTTTACATGTTCATTTTGGAAAATATGCGCTATCTGGGTGCCCTGAAAGCGATGGGCGCAAGCAACTTCACCTTATGCAAAATGTTGATGGCGCAAGCGTTTCTTTCCGGGTTCATTGGGTTTGGCATAGGTCTCGGGCTTTCCTCCATATTTGGTTTCTTTGCCCTAAAAATGACGCAGCCTCCCTTTTATCTCCCCTATCAAGTGATTCTAGGTACATTTACAGGTATAGTGTTAATCTGCTTCTTTGCTTCCTTCCTTGGCATTTACCGCATTAGCAAACTGGAGGCAGCAGAAGTATTCCGTGGCTAAAGTCGTTCAAGTCAAAAAGGTTTCAAAATCGTTCCATCAGGGCGGCGATGCGATTCACGCCTTAAGGAGCGTGAATTTCGATTGTGAAGAAGGCTCGATCACAATGATCGTCGGTCCTTCCGGGTCGGGGAAAACCACATTACTTAGTTGCATTGCAGGTGTATTGGATTTTGATGAGGGTGAGATCGATGTCATGGGTCACTCCCTCCACTCGATGACTCAATCTGAAGTCACACTTTTTCGCAAACGCCACATTGGATTTATATTTCAGCTTTTTAATCTGATTCCTACATTAAATACGGAAGAAAACATTTATATCCCATTAATTTTAAATGGGATTCCTGATGCGGAAGCAGAAAAAAAAGCGCGAGAGCTATTAACAAAAATGGGGTTGGAAGGCCGCGGCAAAGAACGCCCTCAAAATCTATCCGGCGGTCAGCAGCAGCGCGTCGCGATTGCCCGCGCTTTAGTGCATGAGCCAACCCTTGTGATTTGCGATGAACCGACTGCCTCGCTAGATGCGGAAACTGGCGCAAAAATCATGGAACTTTTAGTCAGCATTGTGAAAAAAGAAAAGCGAAGTGCGATCATTGTGACACACGACAATCGCATTTTCAAGTATGCTGATGTCATTGTAAGAATGGAAGATGGAGTGATATTGGAGAATCATGTTTCTGCGTAACTTTTTATTAGCATTGTCTATTCTAGGGCTATTGGCAACAATCATTTTATACGCTTTGTTGCATTCGTCAGGGCCGAAAGTGGAACCGGTCGTAGCACCGGCCGCTAATCCCTACGCGACAGCTGTTGCCGCAGCGGGCATTGTAGAGGCCTCCCGCAATAACGTGGAGATCGGCACGCCCATATCAGGCATCATTAAGAGGATATACGTCAAAGTATGGCAGGATGTGAAAAAGAACGACCCTCTCTTTTCACTGGATGATAGAGAATTGATGGGGCAACTATATGTTCAAGAAGCGAATCAAGCGATCGCTGAAGCTACCTTAAATAAGCTTGAAGACCAATTACAGCGCTTAAAAGCTGTTGAAGATCCGCGTGCCGTCAGCCTGGACGAGGTAAAGACGCGCGAAAATGAAGTGCTCGTCTCTAAAGCGGAGTTGGCTAAGGCAAAAGCGGAAGTGGTGCAAACAAAACTTCTCTTAGACCGCATCACCGTAAAGTCCCCTAAAGATGGAACGATCATCCAAAGCAATTTCCGAAACGGAGAATTTGTCGAAGCCTCATCCAATACGCCTGTAATGATTTTAGGCGAATTGAATCAGCTGCAGATCCGCGTCGATGTCGATGAGCAGAATGCCTCGAGGATTCGACCTAATCAACCGGCAGTTGCTTTCCCTAAAAACAACACCAAGTATAAAATCCCTCTGCGATTCATACGCATTGAGCCTTATGTGATACCGAAAAAATCGCTAACCGGCGGCAGCACAGAAAGAGTGGACACGCGTGTGCTGCAGATCATTTACAAATTCCCTAGAGACCAGGAAGTGCAAATCTTCGTCGGTCAGCAGATGGATGTTTTTATCGATACTTCGGGGAACTAAAATGCGTTTTAAGCCCCTATTGTGTGCACTTATCCTTCAAGGCTGCTCATTAGCTCCTAACTACTCCCCTCCCCCTGAATGTCCTCCTATAGAGTGGAAAGAGCAGGATGATAGAGGTATCTCACTATCCGAAGTAGATCCTTGGTGGCTTGTTTTTCAAGACGACATATTAACTGATTTAATCGAGACAGCAATTGAGCAGAACCCTACCTTGATGGTTGCTTTCGAAAGGATCATGGAAGCAAGAGGCGTAGCTGAAGCGGCCTCTTCAGGGCTATATCCTCAACTCTTCCTGCTTCCTGACGGAATGTCGTCAGGGACAGTGGTTCAGGGGCCTTTGGGAGTGACCCGAGCGCACATACAGAGCTATTCTTTCCCCTTCAATTTAAGTTACGAACTCGATCTGTTTCAGAAGATCAGGAACCAATCTAGAGCTGCTTATTTGAACGTCGATGTGAAAAGCTATGACTATGCAGGAATTTATCTTGCATTGACGACAGATGTGGCCACGAGTTACTTCAGCTGTCGATCGCTCGATGCGCAGATCGAGGTGTTGAGGGAGACGATCCAGTCTAGACAAGCTCAAGTAGAGATAACGACTGCGCGTTTCAATGCGGGTCTTGTGAACTACACTGATGTAAGCCGTGCAATTAACGAAGTAGCCACGGCAAAAGCGGACCTAGAGACTGCGGAACAACTTAGAAGAGAGCAGGAAAATGCGATCGCTTCCTTATTGGGATACTACGCCTCTGAGTATCAATTGCCTAAACTGCCATTGCAAGAAGAAGCGCCCCTCATTTCTGCTGATCTCCCTTCGCAACTTCTCATGAGACGTCCCGACGTGGCCAGCGCTGACAGCTTTTTGCATGAACAAAACCAATTGATTGGCGTGGCGATGGCCGATTACTTCCCCGACGTGTTGATCAACGGAACGTTAGGTTTTGCCTCGTTAGATTGGGGCAGTCTGTTTAATTGGAAATCGAGGCTTTGGGCTTACGGTTATCAGATCACTCAAATGGTTTTTGACGGTGGAAGAGTGAGCGGCGAAGTGCAAGCGCAGAAAGCGCGCTATCTCCAAGCACTCGGGAGCTACATCCAAACGACGTTAACCGCCTTTCAAGAGACAGAAAACGCTCTTTCCGGCCAGACGCACTCAAGAGCCAAGTTTGTGCTCGACCGCGAAGCAGTGGTTGCTGCACAAGATACTAGAAGCTTATCCTATGAGCGCTATTTAAAAGGATTAGTCACCTACCTCGATGTGGTAGACGCCGAACGCACTCTCCTTTCCAACCGCTTGGAAATGGAACGTTCGAGATTTCTCTCTTTTCAATCCACAATTCTATTGATTAAGGCTTTGGGCGGCGGCTTCTGAAAAAATGGTCAGCCAGTCATTCTTCATGCTAATTACGATCCAACCATTTTTGATCGCTTCATCGTATAAAGCTTGTGAAAAGGTGCCGACTTTTGTATCGGGTAGCCCTTGGGCAGGGCCATAAGCGTATTCGCGCTCCGCATCGTCGTGCAGGACTAGCATCGACAGTCTCAAGCCGCTGCCGCTTTTTGTATACTCCAGCATCTGCTGATCGCCAGTGGAATTGCCAAAGGCAGCTGTGGGTCTTCGGCCGATCATGAGATGGATGCCTTCAGGCTTACCGGCGTAATTATCGTTAAGCAATAGTTTGGGTTCTTTGGTCAGATAAGGTTTTCCATACTTGTTGTATTCATATTTAACGCCCCCTGCTGTTCCCACAACCTGTTCGCGTGGGATCCCATAGGTCTCTTCAGAATACACTCTGACGAAATCCTGTCCGCCGCCCGTCACTATGTAGGTTTTATACCCATTAGCTCTAAATAAATTGAGGACTTCGACCATGGGCTGATAGATAAGTTCAGTATAAAGGCGCCCCCAACGCTTGTCTCTAGCTCGTAAAATCCACCACTTGACCTCTTTTTGAAATCGCTCGGTAGTCATACCTGTCAGGGTAGCCACTGCAATCTGCTCTAACTCAGGCAGAGAGAGCTCTTTCCCTGATAATGCACTTTTAAATGGTTCTACATCTTTAAGTTCTGGCTTTTCATTGATCATGGAGCGCGCTCTTTCCATGCAATAAACCACTTGAGTGTAGATGGGATGCTCTACCCATAAAGTGCCATCCTGGTCAAATACCGCTATTCGCTCTTCAGATGGCACAAAATCGGCACTTGTTCTTTCGGTGGTTTTCTGGATGAAATCCAAGATAGCTTTCTTTGCTTCTCCGTCCTTCCAGGATGGAAGTGCGTCCACAGCGTAACAGATTGACGACACAAGTAGGGACAAAATGAGTGATTTGATCTTCATATCACTTTTTAATACCCGACCATTAACAATTTAGTCAAATCAAAATTAAATTGAATTTTAATTGTTGTTTGTTTAAAATTATCTCCCATTTAAAAAATAGGTAATATATGACAATTAGAATTTTTAATATTGAGAATATTCATTATAACACAAATGTTCCTCATCAGGGAACAAACGGATTGAATCCTATTGACGCAAGAGTCTCTTCTATGAAGAGAGTTTTAGATCTCATCCAACCAACTTCGAAAAAGCAATCTACAGGTGCGTCTCTTCCAACAGAGCATGTCCATAATCCATTGAGAATTATCCCGATCGAAAATGGCAAATTTGTAGGACTTGAAATCGATCATGAAGAGCAACTTATAGTCAGACCTCAGCTTCAATGGAGTGATAATGATAGGGTTAGAGAGTTGATAAGGGAAATCATCGAAAAAGAAAACAAAGATTGGCCCTGTTCTGACCAAAGAATTACAGATATCTTGCACGAAAAATACAACGTGATTTGTTTGCGACGTTATGTGACAGATCTAAGAATTCGAATGGGATTTCCAAACTCTGTTGAAAGAAGGAATTTCGCTTATATCAATGCGACAAGTGAAACTTAGCCAAATAGACGATAGATTTTCCTTCGTGGGATGAGTAATAGCTCATCCAGAGAAATGGAGCTTCGTAAAGAAGACCTGGATAGCTTGTATCTCCGAAGGTTGGCAGCAGGAGTAATGGAGAAAGGTTAGCCTTTGTCATGTGCCACAGAGCCGTTTTTGCGAACCATCCATAGGGTGATAACGCTAAACATCTGCCGGCTGCGATCATCTCTTCGTCGTCTATAACGAGAAAATCCGGTCCTCCGATGCTGTAACTTGTCTCATTCCAGATCCAATCTTCATAAGGAGGTGCGCTTGTTCCAATCCAGGCGTTTCTCTCTCCTTTTCCATCGCGGCGCACCAAGGCGATCATCGTGCTGTCTGAAAGGAAGCGAAGCGTTGTTTCGTTAGGATGTCCGGGAATCAGGAAATCGGTGATTTTCTCATAATTCAATCCATCTACAGTTTGGTAGAGTGAAGTGCGCCAGGGAGCGCTTCTGTCTTGTGGGTTTGTCCAGTAGTAGGTCACACCGTAACCTACCCCTTGATACCAAGTGACTTTCCAGAGCCATTCATCTCCAAGAGGGAGCGTTTGGAAAGTTGAGAAATGCTCGCCATCCTCTGAAAAAGCGGCCAAAGAACAGTGGTCGATGCGGGTTTTATCTGAAAGGTACTTTGAAGCTCCCACTAGAAGCATCAATTTGCCATTCGGCATGATCGACAGCTTCGGATCGCGCAAATCCCATTCATCTAACTCAAGAGTCGCTTTAAGATCCCAGACGACGCCATTTGAGCTACTCATCACTCTGATGAACCCATTCTTGCTTGCGTAATGAGTGTCTGCTTCGCGAAACACGATCCACATTTTGTCTTTGAACCACAAAAGATCGGTCAACCCTTGATGCTCTCCTTGATCCCATACTTTTGTGATCGACAGAAGGAGTGGAAGAGATTGCTGCGCCGGGTTCATTCTAACCAAAGAATCAAGCTTTTTAAATAATCCCCTTCAGGGTGGTACAAATTGACTGGATGGTCTGCGGCTTGTCGATGGCGGCCGATCAACTTGGCATTTCTTCCTGCCTCGAGTGCAGCCTGGAAAACAACTTTCTGGAACAGCTCTTCGTCGACGTGGTAAGAGCAGGAACAGGTGATCAAGATCGAGTTCTTGGGCATTTTTTGCATGGCCAAGCGATTGATCTCTTTGTACCCTCTGCATCCATTCACAACGTCTTTGGCCCTTTTCGCAAAGGCCGGCGGATCTAAAATTACTAGATCATAAGGAAGCGGATTTCTTAAAAATTCAAAAACATCCTCTGCATGGAATTGTGCATCAGGCAAGTTGAAACCATTGATTGCCATGTTGCGTTTGGCAAGTTCTGTGGCGTCTTTAGAAATATCTGCAGAATCGACACTGGATGCGCCGCCTGCCGCTGCATAAACAGAAAAGCCGCCTGTATAGGAGAAGCAGTTTAAGACACATTTGCCCTTGGCTATTTCACGCACATGGCTGCGCATTTCGCGCTGGTCGAGGAAAAATCCCGTTTTCTGCCCTTTCTGAGGCTCTACAAGGAATTTCAATCCATTTTCCAGAATTTCGATTTGATCAGGGATAGTTCCTGATAGGATCGCCGTGACTGGTTGAAGTCCCTCCTCTTTTCGTGAAGGAAGCTCTGATTTCTCAAGAATGCCTTTAGGCTTAAGAAGGCTTTGCAGCTTATCTAAAATTAGCGGTTTCAGCCGTTCCATTCCCAATGTCGAGATCTGTATGACGAGATAATCGCCATATTTATCGACGATCAACCCCGGTAGAAGGTCGCCCTCTCCATTTACCACGCGGTATGCGGTCGTGTTGGATGAGATCAGATGTTTTCTCAACGAAATGGCAGAATGCAGATGGCGATCGATCGCTTGAAGCGGATCGCCCGCTTCAAAGCTGACCATACGCGCTAAAATCGAAGATTTTTTATTCGCATAAGCTACGCCCAACGAATCGCCTTTTGAGGATACGACTTGGAAAAGTGCGCCATCGTCTGCGCCTTGAATGGACGCGACGGCCCCTGAAAAGATCCAGTGGTGCTTTTGACGAAGCGGCTTTTCCTTACCCGGCTTTAATGTAATGGTCCCTAGACTCAAATGAGAGAGGATCCTTTACGTGTAACTTTTGTGGATTGTAATTCAGCATCTTTCACAAAAAGAGCCAAGCTTTGGTCTAAAGCGCGATTCAAATCTTGGATCAAAGCAGGTACAGCTTGTGTTGCATTTTCGATCACAGCCTTGTTTTTTCCGATGAATTCGCTGATCGGCTTTAGGCAGTTCTTGATTTTCTCGTCGTTTTTAGCAACTTCTGTGCTGATGAGTTTAGAGAGTTCTCGGATGTCAGCGGGCTTCACTTCCTTTTTTGCTTTCAAAGCCTGCACTTCTTCAAAAATTGCTTTCCTCTGAATTGGGGACGTGGAACCTGGCATAACTCCTCCTTAAGGGTTTATGCTTATGATACATGAATGCACAATATAATTGAAACTAAACCCTAATTTTAGGTAAAATATTGCAAAATCATGCAGAGAAACAACAAAAGTTCATGGGAGCCGGTGCATCGCTGGTACGACGGCATCGTTGGAGAGGAAGGCCATTATTACCACAAGGAAGTCATTCTCCCGGCTCTCCTATCCAAGTGGAAATTTTCCGAAGGCAACGCTCTTCTCGATATCGGCTGCGGACAGGGCATTTTTGCAAGGCAGATTCCTCCCACTGTAGAGTACTACGGCGTCGATATCTCCCCTTCACTCATTGCGTCGGCTAAAAAGCAGGACAAAAATACTCTCCATCACTACCAAGCCTCCGATGCCTGCAAGCCGTTCACTTTAAAAAAGAGCGATTTTTCGCATGCTTTGATCTTATTGGCGTTTCAAAATTTCCCCCAGCCGCTTGAAGCGTTGAAAAATATCGCGAAGCACCTCAAAGAAAAAGGGCGTCTGGCCATCGTCTTGAACCATCCTTGCTTCAGAATCCCAAGACAAAGCAGCTGGGGTATCGATGAACCGAAAAAACTTCAGTACCGCCGCATGGATCGCTACATGAGCCCTCTCGAAATTCCGATAGAGGCTCATCCCGGGAAACAGGATTCGGAGGCTAAGACAATTTCATACCATCATTCTTTAACTGAAATCAGCGGCTGGCTAAAAAAAGCCGGTTTCAAAATTGTCGAAATGCAGGAGCTATGCTCGAACAAAGCGAGCAGCGGCTCAAAGGCAAAGATGGAAAACCGCGCCAGAGAAGAATTTCCTCTTTTCCTCACTCTCTTTTGCGAAAAATCGTAAAGTGGTTTAGGTATGTAGACTGGAGGTTTTCCAGTGGTCTATACATCAGAATTTACAGTCATCGGTAACTACAAACAGATCTCATCTCCTGAGGCTTGCGCTAAGGTCTTAAAATGCAAATTTATCGAAGAAAGAGTGTCTGTAGATGAGCAAATTGTAGAAGCCGCCAAGCGCTACTTCCTCCAGTATTTTAAAAATGTTAAGAAGCAAGTGAAAAAACCCATGTTGTGGGTAGTGAAAATGGAGTTAGAGTATACGCTCTCTATGCGATTTCAGGAGCTATTCCCATCGTTGGCTGGCGTAAAAATGCCCGCAGAAGTGGGCGTTTACATCCTCTACACTCCCCGCTTGATCCAGGTTCCCATACAGCCAATGACTGCAAGAGCTAAAGTGTCTTTGAAAAATAGGATTAAGCGAAAATTTAAAAATGAGAATCCGGAAAACCGCTACGCGCTAGTTCCAAAAGCGGGATTAAGTGAATCGATCATCCAAAAAACTGTCGAATTCAATCAGTTGCAAAAAGAGCAGTTCATGCGCGATGTGATCGGTAGATTCATTCAGGACTATGTGTTAAGACTAATGCCTATAACGCCGGAATTTTTACTTCTGGCAAATATTAACCTTTCAACCTCATTGCAGGAGAGCTTAACTTACTTAACCCAAAAGCTAGGCTATGAAGAGGTAAAACCGGATCAGCCTGGATCTCGAACCATGAGCGATATGGAAAAAAAGGTTCTCCTCTCGCTGTTTAAAGGACTTGACCGATTCTTTAACCATTTTGCAAAAGCGCTTAAAAAAGAGCAGCCACTCCTCGTTACATTAGAAGAGGAGCGCGCTCTTGAAGAATTGCCTCCATTGTTTACCGTAGGAATGACCCCTTTTCAGGCAAAAGGATTTTTTGTAAACGATCTTGCCAAAATGATGCTAGGAATCAAACCGGAATTGAAGGAAAAGCCTGAAATGAAATTGATCGCCTCATTGGCATCGACTTGCATTGCTTCACAGATTGACCAGTTTTTAGAAGATTGAGGACTTTATCATGTGATCGATCATTTAATCACTAACCCTTTCGATGCTGCCCTTCTGGATTCCTCACCCGACTTATCCAAATTTTCGGCGGACGACAAAGCATTTAATGTTCAGGCGGGAGGATTTCTTTCTTCCATTGTCAACTCACTATTTAGCGCGATTCCGCCTCCCTCTGGCGTCCTGGGTTTTGCCTTAAGCAAGGGGGTGAACTGGACTCAAAGCCACTCAGATGAGATGGGGATAAAAGTACAGCAATTCATCCACATGGTGCTTGCCACACCCGACCGAGCAGGGATTTTTTTTGTGATCTCCCACTTCTTGTGGAAAAGAGAGGGCAACGATCTCCATCCTGTTTTTCCCAATGCAAAAAAGAGCAAACAGCTCAAACAATCGCCTGAGCTACTGCAAAAACGGGTTGTCGATTTTTTGATTGAAAAAATTGGATCTACATTACAAGTAGAAGCGCCCATTGTTTCCAAGGCTTTGAAAATCATCAAAAACGCAGGCTATGACTACAGCGCAAATGAGGGATCGTTAAGAAAATTTTTAGAAGAAACAGTCTCGGTATTCTTTAAATTGCTGGATGATAAGCTGTTACCCTTAATGCTTCTCGGGTATTTAAGCGACGATTTGCGTTGTAAAAAATCTGTTTAGCACGCTATACTGCTTTGTTACAAAACATTAAGGTAAAAAATGCAATCTCTCGTTGGTAAAGTCTTCTTTTTCGCTCTCGTTACGTTGTGTTTCATGGCGTATTTTGGCTCTCCTGACTCCTTCTCAACTGAATCGATTCTAAAAGGGATATTGTCCGGCGCAATTCTTTCTGCCTCAGTGTTTGCTCTCGAATATCTGTTCAGAAAGAACGCATTACTCAATTTTAACTTGATAGCGTTAGGGCTATTCTTTGGATTTCTTGGTGCAAAAATCCTGCTTCTCTTTTTAAACGCCTTAGTAGATAGCCAGGTCCTTACCCTTTCTGCACAAACTTTGCAGTTTATCTCAGCGTGCATCTACCTTGCCACAGCCTATTTAGGCGTCATGCTCACTGCAAAAAGTGCCGAAGAGCTTACAGTTAGCCTCCCCTTCTTCCGATTCACAGCGGTTCAGCAAAAGAAGAAAGATATCCTCATCGACCCAGCTGCACTTCAAGATACGCGCCTTCTGGATTTAGCCAATTCCGGACTACTGGACAACCAAGTTGTTTTACCTCGTTATGCAGTTAATGAACTCCAGATCCAGGCAGAGGCGGGCGATGATGCACAACGATTTAAAGCAAAGAAAGCGCTGGAAACTTTAAGAAAGCTCGAAGCAAACCCTACTCTCCAACTCCGCTATACGAACAAAAACAGCCAAGAGATCCACGACAATTACCTAAAATTGATCAAGATTGCTCGCGAACTAGACGCCAATATCTTGACAGCTGACAGCAGCAAAGCACATCAGTCCGAGAT
>JBKEAL010000304.1:0-11289 GCA_047972195.1 Parachlamydiaceae bacterium | reverse complement strand
GACCACGCGTTTTCTTTAGAACCTTACGAATTGAAAGAAATGGTCGATGCAGTTCGAAAAACGGAAGAGATGGTAGGGGATGGAGTCAAAAAAATTGAATTCTCTGAAAAGGAGCTCTATCTTTTCGCTCGGAGAGGCGTTCAAGCCTTGCAGAATATTCGGCCAGGTGAGATTCTAGAGTATGGCGTAAATGTATCGGTATTAAGGCCCGGCAAGAGAAGCTTGGGGATGCATCCCCGGCTTCTACCGCTCGTTCTTGGTAAAAAGACGCTGCGGGAAATTGCACAGGGTGAAGGCGTGCAAAAGGAGGACGTTGAAGCATGAAAAAGGCATTATTGATTGATTTGGATGGTACTTTGATAGATACCCATCCTGCACTATACGACGTTTATAACAAGTTCCTGGCACAATATGGCAAAAAAGGCACTAGGGAAGAGTTCGAGAGCCTGATCGGGCCTAGCATCGAAGAGATCGTTGCCGTTTTAAAAAAGAAGCATCAATTGAGCCCAACGGTTGAAGAGTTGGCAAACTACTACATCTCCATCATGATGTTCCAAGGATTTCAGGGAACAGCCCTTTTACCGGGCGCTAAGGAGACGCTAGACCAGCTGAAGAACAAGGGCATGAAGCTTGCATTAGTCACGTCCGGTACTAAATCGTTAGTCAACCAATGCTTAGAACCTCTGAAGCTGACCAATTACTTTGATCTGGTTGTGACGTCAGAGGAAGTGAAAAAATCCAAACCGCATCCAGACCTCTACATTACTGCATTAAAAAAACTTTCCTTGAAACCGGGAGAAGCCTTTGCGATTGAAGATTCTCCTGCCGGGGCTGAATCAGCGACTCAAGCCGGTGTGGATGTGATCATGATCACTCATGGTGAAGACAATCCAATGCCAATGAACAAAAGCATCAGCTGCCTCAAAGATTGGAACGAGATAGGGAAATGGCTTCTACAGAAGTGAAGAAAGCAGGCGGAAAAAAGTGGGAAAAGGTGTTAAAGCATTTTGAGGCCATCCCCTTAAGCCCCCGTTTTTCCATCTCTCTTGAAAAATCCCCCTCATTTGAGCATCTCTCTGCCTCCAAAAAACGGCTCATCGATGCCATATGGGATCAGGAGCAGAAGCGAAAATCCGGCAGACTATTCAACGGCATGATCCTTTCTGCAAAAGAGTACACGGAAAAAAAGCTCACAGGCTTTTTTGTTCCTTATAAGTACTTTTTAGCACAGGTGTGCGACCCCTCATTAAAGCCCGACTTAAACATATTGCCCGTAAGCTTAAGCGCAGTCACTGTCACAGAAGACTCCATGATCTTGGCAAAGCGCGCCTCTTGGGTCACGCAATATCCGGATGCCTATGAACTTGCGCCCTCAGGTGGAGTGACTCAGCAGCATCTTGACGATGAAGCGATCGACATCAAAGGACAGCTCTTAGAAGAGTTGAACGAAGAGGTGGGAATCGACCGCCAGTTAGTGAAAAAGTTAAAGTTTTTCTCGATGGTTCGAGACTACCATGCCGACGCCGTCGAACTCGTGGCAGAAATTCAAGTGAAACCCTTCAGCATCCAATCCTCAACAGGGGAATATGCCCAGATCATGACGCTGCCGATCAGTGAGATCCCGGCTTTCGTCGCCACTTACAAGGCAGAGTTTGTGCCGCTTTCCCTAGCTATCCTCAAATTGCGCGAATACATCGAATAATGAAATTCACACAGATTAAACCTTTTGAAAAACATCTCGACTCCTCTGGTCCGCGTCATTTTGCGCCGATTTATGCATTGCTGATCAAAGATGAACGCGAGCGGCTTTGGATGCTGGACCGCTGCAAGCAGAAATTGCTTGAGGCTGGCATGCAGTTGCAGATGCTCTCCAGAGAGCAAGCGGAGAAACGCCTCTTTGAAGAGCTTTCCTCCGGATCGCTGTTCCGCGAGAAAAAATTAGTTTGCTGTTCTTTGGAAGAGCTTTCGAAACAAAAACATGAATCGATCGTCAGCCAGTTGAAAAATGCATCTCCGGAGAAACGGTATCTGTTTTATGGAGAATCTTTACTTAAAAGCAGCCCGCTCCATAAAGCATTTGAAGTTGAAGGCGTGGTCTTAGACTTAGCTGAAGAAAAGCCGTGGGAAAAAGAGAAGGCGATGACCGAATGGCTACTTTACGAGGCAGAGAAAGACAAGAAACGGATCTCTTACCAGGCAGTTAACGCACTTGTCAAGGGCTCTCAACACTCTTTCGCCATTCTTTCAGGAGAGTGGGAGAAGTTATGTTTATACACAGATGGCAGAGATGATGTAGAAGAAACTGATCTTGAAGCAGTTTCCATTCTGGAACAGGAAGAAAATCCTTGGGGATTGGGCGATGCTCTGCTGCAGCGCGATGGAAAGAAGGCGTTAGAAATTGCTTTCTATCAGCTCGACCAAGGCTCAGGCGTCATTCAGCTCCTGCGCCAGATGCGCCACCAAATGCAAACAACGCTAAAAACAGCGCTGCATCAACAGGAAGGATCACTGGCAGACTGGATGGCACAAAACCCTTATATGAAGGGCGGCATTGTCGACAAGCAGCTGAAAGGTGCTGCTGCATACGGCATCCAGCGCCTTTGCTCCGCTTTACAGCTGATTGATCAGTATGAATTCAAAGCAAAAGATAGCTTGGATCAACCCAAGCTCTTAATCACACAACTTATAGGCAGGCTCACATGACCACAAAAAAAGCAGCGCTCTTGCTCCTCCCCAATGTTTTGGGCGAAGTCGCGCACCACGAACTCTTTCTACCCGCAAGCGTCGACCGCGCCGTCGAATCCTTAGATGGTCTGATCGCTGAAAGCGAAAAGGGCGGCCGCCGCTTTCTAGCGCGTTTCAATATCGATAAAAAGGCGCAGGATGTCCCTCTGGCTCTCCTAAACGAACACACCAAGAAAGATGAGATCGATTTCCTCTTAGAACCTATCAGAAAAGGGGAGCGCTGGGGTTTAATCTCAGATGCAGGCCTGCCTTGCATCGCAGATCCAGGCTACGAACTCGTCTTCCGCGCCAGAAATTCCGGCATCCTCGTTCAAGCCTTCAGCGGCCCCTCATCCATCCTGCTCTCTCTCATGCTCTCAGGCTTACCCGGCCAACACTTCACCTTCCACGGCTACGCTCCCATGGAGCCCGCCCTTCCACTCCGCAGACTCGAAAAGCGCTCCCAAGAAGAGAAGTCCACCCAAATCTTCATCGAAGCCCCTTACCGCAGCCAAAAGTTCCTGGAAACACTCCTGGAAACCCTCGACCCCGATACCCTCCTCGCCTGCGCCTGGGACCTGACACTGCCCACCCAAGGCATCCTCAGCCAACCTGTGGCTTTATGGAAAAAGAGCCCGCTGCCGAACCTCACCAAAAAGCCAGCCGTCTTCCTCTTCCACCGTAAATAGAGCCACTATTAATAAACACAAAGCCACAGAGACACAAAGAAAATATTCTGGTTCTTCCTTTGTGACTTTGTGGCTTTGTGTTTCAATTAATTTTTAACGAATGTCTGCGCCTCCGCGACTCCCGTCTCTGCGTTGATATTTTAATTAGGGTTGATTGGGTAGTTTTCCGGGTCTTCTAGGGCGTTTTCTAGGGCAAGCTTTTCGCTGGAGTCGATGTAGAATTGCATGCGCTTGAGGTAGGCTGGTAAGTCGCCTGTGAGCAGTGCGCCCTTGATCTCTTGGAGGACTTTTTCGTGGATCTGCTCTAGGGTGGGGGGAGTGGTTGAATAGAATTCGCTATAGTGTTGATAGGCTGAATTGCACTCGTTGTTGTGCTTTAACTCCCAATGGATTTTTACTTGCATCGCCTTGGCATAGTCCTGGAGAAGGTATTTGTCGACGGGAAGGGTGACTCCTGCTTTTTCCGGATCTTTGTACAGGAACCAGAGGAGGTCTTGTGTGCGGGTGAGGTCTAAATAGAGATCGGGTCTATAGAGAAAGCTAGTGGCAATAGTGCCCCACTGTTTCAGAGGGAAGCGTTCGCGGATGTCGTCTGCGTAGAGGGTTTTTTTGATTTGTACCTGATTTTCCGTGGCTGAGATCGTCTCATGCAGGGTTTGGAAGTTGATTTCGGGGTTTACTTTGAAGTATTCATTGCTTTTGGATAGCGCAGAGAGGAGGCTGAGCAAGATGGGCTTGGCTCGTTCGAAAGTGGTTCGGTTTTCCACCAAGTGTTTTGTGCTTCTGGAAGGGAAGGTGGGGCAAAATACGCAATGGAATTGCAGAAATTGGCAGACTTCCTGACTTGCATTTTCGAAGATGAGAAATTCCAGCAGGAGCCTTGTTCCTTCAAAATGGGCAATTGCGGCTGCTTCTTTGAGTTCTTGATAGCATGCTTTCAATTCTTTGACCGTTTCTGCTTTTTGGAGTTTTGAAGAGAGCTGAACCAAGTATTCCGCATCTTCTGTAAACACGCCGCGCGCTCCGCCTTCAGCTAGGCGCTTTTCGACCGCATTCAGGAATTCCGCTTTTCGTGTTTCAAACCCGATTTTCTTCAATGTACTAAGTATTTGCTTCTGTGTCAGCTGCTCCGGAGGGGTTTGCAGCATGTGTAGTAGGCAGTTTTTATGGGGAAAGCTCTTTTTTTCGAACTTTGGGTAACCGCTCTTGGGTATTAAGTGATCGGGAACGAGGTGTAAGAATTTACTAAATGCTCGCACCTCTGAACCCTTTATTCCGGGATTGTCTTTTTTGAATTTTGCGACTAATTGGTTAACCTGGTTAGGCGTTGAGTACATGGCTAAGGGACCAAGAAATTGGGCACGAAAGAGAGAGGGCCTTGTAAAGGCTTGAAGTGAGCGACGCGCTAGGACAGGGAGACTAGATTGAACAGAAAGATTAAACATAATCCTCCTTTATTTTGGATCTTATTTCGTGGCATCGTTTTATCACAAGTGCTATCGTTTTGGCATGCCGTCGAGATTGATTGTAGAGCCTTCCCACCTCAAAGGAGAGATCCTCATCCCGGGATCAAAATCGCAAACTTTGCGCGCATTGTTGTTTGGAGCTTTAGCCGGTGGTGAGACGCGCATCGATCATCCGCTCTTTTCAAACGACAGCGAGGCGATGGTGCAGGCGTGCCGTAAGTTTGGCGCACAGGTAGTTCAAGGGTCTGATTTCTATTCCGTACGCGGTGTGTGTGGGGATGTTTCAGGCGCTTCAGGAACAATCGATGCCGGCAACTCGGGGATCGTGCTGCGTTTTTGCTCAGCTGTTGGAGCGCTCGCGTCGTCTCCTGTGCATATCACAGGCGATCATTCCATTTGCAACCAGAGGCCGATGAGCCCGTTGATAGACGCTTTAAGGCAATCTCAAGTCGAAGTGGAATGCCTGGGAAAGGATGGATACGCTCCTCTAATGATTAAGGGCCCATTGCAGCGCAGTCAAGTCTGTTTTTCCGGAAAAGACTCTCAGCCTGTCTCTGCGCTTTTGATTGCAGGGGCATTTTCTAAAGAGGGCATCTCTTTTTCTGTTGATAATCCCGGAGAAAAACCGTGGGTGCAGCTGACTTTGAATTGGCTGGATCGTTTAGGGATTAGCTATCAAGCAAAAGATTTTACTCACTATCAGGTAACCGGTGGAAATCGCATTTCGGGATTTCACTACACAGTTCCAGGAGATCTTAGCACTCTGGCATTCCCTGTTGTTCAGGCGATTTTAAGTGGAACCGAGCTTGCAATAGGCAATGTTGATCTCGAAGATGGACAGGGAGATAAGGAACTTTTTTCCCTTTTTACAAAAATGGGTGCTGATTTCAAGTATGATAAGGAAAAAAAGACGCTTCATGTTAGAAAGAGTATGCAGTTAAAAGGCGTCTCTGTAGATATCAATGGGTTTATTGATGCATTGCCGATTTTAGCTGTAGCTGCATGCTTTGCTGAGGGAGAAACCCGCATTCTCAACGCATCTGTTGCCAGGGAAAAAGAGTGCAATCGGATTGCTGCCGTGTCGATGGAATTGAGAAAAATGGGCGCTCGCATCCAAGAGACCGTGGATGGCTTAAAAATCCAAGGTGCCCAGCTTAAAGGCGCACACTTACATTCACACCACGACCACAGAATGGCGATGGCGCTGACAGTGGCTGCAATGAATGCTGAAGGCGTGAGCGAAATTGAATCAGTGGAATGTATTGGAAAAACATACCCAAGCTTTGCTTTTGACTGGAAGAAGGCCGGTGCAAGGCTGGAGATTGTAGAATGAATGTTGTCTTGTGCGGAATGGGCGGTTGCGGAAAAACGACAATAGGGCAGAAAATTTCAGAGAAGTTCAGCGTTCCTTTTTTGGATACCGATCGTTTGATCGAGAACGCTTATGCAAATAAAGGGCAGAAGCTCACTTGCCGCGAGATCTACATCAAGGAAGGGGCTGAAAAATTCCGCCAATTTGAAAAAGAGCAGATTCTGAATTTAGAATCGGAAGGGACTTGGGTATTGGCTACGGGCGGTGGGACCTTCGATGATCCGGAAAATGTCGCGGCTTTAAAGAAATATGGAACGATCGTTTTCCTAAAATGCAGTTTAGAGGTTCTCTGGGACAGAATGCAACGAACCGGCATGCCTGCTTATTTAGACAAAAGCGATTCTTATCACGCTTTTATGAAGCTTTTACTCATCCGTTCACACTATTATGAAAAGGCTGCAAATGGCATTGTGAATTGCCATCAATTAACACCCGAGGAAATTGTATGGGAAGTAATGAATTTGGTACCCTTTTTAAAATCACCACTTGGGGCGAATCTCACGGGCAGGCCATAGGCGCAGTCATCGATGGGTGTCCTGCCGGACTTACCATATCCGTTGAGGAAATTGATAGCGCTTTAAGTGTCAGGGCTCCGGGAACATCTCCCTATACGTCTCCAAGAAAAGAAGCAGATCGAGTCGAAATCCTCTCAGGCGTATTTGAAGGGAAGACAACAGGCGCTCCAATTTCATTACTCATTAAAAACAGAGATGCTGATTCCTCAAAATATGAACCGGTCAAAGATCTTTTAAGGCCAGGCCATGCCAACTTCACCTACTTGGAAAAGTATGGAGTATTTGATTATAGAGGCGGCGGAAGGGCGTCTGCCAGAGAAACGGCTTGTCGTGTGGCTGCTGGTGCCGTTGCCAAGAAACTGTTGGCGCATTATGGCATAGAAGTTGTGGCATGGCTGCAGCAGGTCGGATCGATAGAAGCAAAGACTTACAAATCGGAATCTAGCCGGATCTTTTGCCCCGACCCGCAAACGGAACAAGAGATGGTCGCCCTTCTTGAAGAGACCAAGACAGAGGGGGACTCAGTGGGTGGCATCGTTTCCTTTCTGATTAAAAATGCTCCAGTAGGTCTTGGCGACCCCGTTTATGAAAAGTTAGAGGCCAAGTTAGCTTCTGCTATGATGAGCTTGCCTGCGTCTAAAGGCTTTGAGATAGGGGAGGGGTTTGCTTCTGTCTCCATGAAAGGCTCTCAAAACAATGACCTCTTCTGTGAACGGAAAGGGGAAATTCGCACAGAATCCAACCATTCAGGCGGAACCCTTGGGGGGATATCCAATGGTATGCCGATCTACGGCAGAGTGGTTTTCAAACCCGCGTCCAGTATCATGAAAACTCAGTCCACACTCACCCTGGAGGGAAAACAAGCGAATTTAAGCCTTCCTGAAGGTTCTCGACACGATCCATGCGTTGCAATCCGCGCTGTGCCGGTCGTCGAAGCGATGGCTGCTTTAGTGATCGCTGACGCCTTGCTGATGAATCGTTCGGCGAAGTTATGATCATCGCTGTAATCAACGGGAAAACCCCTTCCCAGGCTTTGAAACAGATCCAGGAAGCAGGCAATTTGGCTGATCTCTTGGAATTCCGCGTCGATCAATTTCAGGATCAAAGCATCGAAACGTTGCATTCATTGAAAAAAGCGAGCAAAAAGCCTGTTTTGATCACCTTGAGAAGCCAAAATCAGGGAGGGGAGTTTGTTGGTGATCCTTACGATAGGCTTTTACTTCTTGATCAGTTGTCACCAGAGTATATCGATTTAGAATGCGGGACGGCGTTACCACCCATTCAATCCAAAAAAATCCTCTCATACCACCGTTTCACAAAGGGGGTAAAGGATCTTACCGCACTTTATCAAAATATGAAAACTGTTCCTGCAGATTATTATAAAATCGCACTCACTCCTGAAAATAGCTCTGAGGCGCTAGAGATGCTTCAGTTTGCTAAAGACAAACCTGACTTGATTGCCGTTGCTATGGGTGAGCACGCTTCATTTAGCCGCATTTTAAACCATCGCTTTACCTATGCTTGCGTCCAGGAGAGTTACTACGGACAAGTTTCCCTCCGAGATCTGCATGAAATTTACAACTATTCTCGTTTGCATCCACAAACCAAGTGGTTTGGATTGATTGGCGATCCGGTAGAACATAGCATTGGCCACCTCTTCCATAATGAGCGAATGAGGCCGCATGATGCCTCTTACGTGAAGATCCCTGTAAAATCAGAGGAGATTGCCAAGTTTATCTCTCTTGCAAAACAGTTTCCATTTCACGGCTTAAGTGTCACCATGCCGTTGAAAGAGGTGGTTTTGCCATTTTTAGATGTGAGATCAAATGATGTTCAAGCTATCGGCGCATGTAATACACTCCTGTTCCGCAATGGAAAGATTATTGGAGAGAACACAGATGGAAAAGGGGCTCTCAATGCATTGGAAAAGCAGGGGAGTGTAGCAGGTCAGCGGATCCTGATCCTAGGCGCAGGAGGCTCTGCTAAAGCCATTGCGTACGAAGCGAAAAAGCGAGGCGCAAAAACGCAGTTTCTGTCGCGTACGGCTCGTCAAAACACCTCATCTCTTTCAGATTTTTCTCAGTACGATTATGACGTTTTGATCAACTGCACGCCAAGCGACTTGCCTGTAAATCCTCAACGGATGTTAGAGGGAAAAACTGTGATGGATATTCGCGTGAACCCGCAAGACAGCTCTCTTCTTTCAGAAGCTCTGAAAAAGGGATGCCGTCTTGTGGGTTGGAAAGAGATGTTTAACGAGCAAGCTAAGCTTCAACTCGAACTATTCCTATCTTCCCAATAAAATAAAGATGCCTGAGGCTAGAGCTAAAATCCCCATGACGATCGGCGGAATAGCAAGGCCACCGACGATGACTGTCAATCCGATCAAGATCAAATAGATTGCCAAAAGCAACATTCCGATATTACGAGTGATACCCATTTAGATACTCCTTGGTTCCTCTTGCATATCGCATGTTTTAAAAATATTACTCAACTAAAATCGCACCCTTTCCTGCAACTTCCCTTACTGTTTCTAGTTCGTTTTGGTTATGCAACTACATGAAAAATGGCTGAATTGCCTCTTTCGTACATCATCCGCGTAAATGCAGTTGAGAGTGCTCTTGGTGTTGAGACCATGTAAATTAAAAGATAACCCAGAACTTCCTTATCGCGCAACTCTTTGAGCTTTAAGAAAGAGCTTTCACTACATGATCTGCTACTGCCGCACCTGAAGCAGGATTTTGGCCGGTAATCACTCTATGGTCTTCTACGCAAAACGCGGCCCAAGGTTTATCGGCTTTCTTATAAATGCCACCCTGCTCTTTCAATCGATTTTCTGTGAGATAAGGAACAACTTTATCTAAGCCGACCAGTTTTTCTTCTTCATTGGAAAACCCTGTGACTTGTTTGCCTTTGATGAGAAATTCCCCGTTCGATAACTTGATGTTAAGCAAACCTACAGCGCCATGGCAGACTGAAGAGACCACGCCGCCGCCCTCATAAATTTTCCGGCTGATGGCTTGCAATTTTTTATCATCAGGAAAGTCCCAAACGACTCCGTGACCGCCTGTATAGTAGATCGCTGCGTAGTCTTCTGCTTTCACGTTGTCCGGCGTTATGGTTGCCCCAAGATGGCTCATGAATTCTTTGTTTTGATACCACTGCCAATCTGTTTGGTCAGCATTTTCCAAACTGTGCGGATCGATGGGAGTGTAACCGCCTTTTGGACTGACGTAGTCCACAGCATAACCGGCTTCTTTTATCCTTTTCACAAAGTGCACCGCTTCACCCAGCCATAATCCTGTGGCTCGATTCAGATCCGGGTATTTCGCGACGCTTGTCAGCACGACTAATATTTTTTTCTTCATGATGAAACCTAATTTTTTCTGTATTCTTACGAATTGGAGAAAAAAATCTAATGAATTAAACTATGCTTTTAGAAAACACTTAAGCTTAAAGAGCTTACCCTTCTCGCGTTTGATCCGTTCTCTGGAGTCTGCTGACAGAGGACTGTGCGCGCATTAACTACCATTCGTTGCCCTTCATCGCCTGGCAACTGAAGCAGCCATCGTACGAAGAATGGGTTAATACGATCTATTCCAGCCTGTCCTTCTCTCCTATGCCATCAGACTAAAGAAACCTAGCCCGGAAGCCTTTAAAATCCTGTTAAATGAGCTCCAACTTCCTGCCTCTCGCGTGCTATTCATCGACGACAGAATCGAAAATGTCGAGACAGCCAGAAAGCTAGGCATCGATGCCATCCAATTCCTCAGCCCCGAACAACTGCAAGAAGAGCTTGAGATGAGAGGCATTAGGTTCAATAAATGTAATTGAAATGATCTGCAGCTACGTTGATCGCAGAAATAATGCCCAAACATTCCAACGTTACGCCTGTAATGCTTGCTAAATTCATCATTCGATTTTTTCCTCCGTGAAGTTCAATAGAACTTATGCGCTGCGAACCTAATGCTTTAACGCAGGTCAAGTAGATAGCTGACACAAATGGAGAAATTGTAACGGGTAGGGGAATAGTGTACTTTCCTTACATCGAAAGCGCTTTAGCAGCCCCCATACCACATAGAGGGCCCCATGTATTCGGATTGATTTCTCGAAGATCTTTCAGTTGATTTGGAGTTACTGATATGTGAAAACGAAAAAATGGCAATCCATATTCAGATTCGGAAGATCTTATCATATTGGATAATAATCTAACTTTGAAGTTGGATGGATACATTAACGTATAGGAATATCCCTCTATCTCCAATTCTGCATGTCCCAAATGAGGAAATTCACTCTGTGTTGGGTAATAAATATAGGAAACCAATCCTTTAATCTTGGATTTATCATGGAATTCTTCATTAAGAAGTAATTTTTTCTGATGAAAATCTTTGTCAGGAAGATTTCAGCGGTTCCCGCTGAGCATTTTTCTCGAGCAGATTAAATTTTGATTTCGTAAACTTTGGGTAAATTTTTAGCCCAGAGACCGAAACATCATGAACTCTTTCAGAAAACAGCTAAGCGCG
>JBKEAL010000110.1:0-7890 GCA_047972195.1 Parachlamydiaceae bacterium | reverse complement strand
TTAACCACACTTACACTTGTGAAGTCGAGATCGACCGCGGGGCTTCTTCGGTTGTGGATTCTGACTGCGATTGCCCATCCAAATACGACTGCCTGCATCAGGCTGCGATGCTGTACCATTTAGAGGAAAATCTGGAAGAATTGATCGTCGATTTTTCTAAGGAAACGGGGTTGGACGTCGAAACGGCATTGCCGGAACAGAAAAAATTGGTAGAAACAATCCAGGAGGCAAAAGATCTTTCCACACACAAAAAGGGAAAAAAACTGAAAAAAGAGCTGTTGGAGGAGTACGTTTCCGCTTCCAACATTTTGGGGGGGAATCCCTTCTTTACTCCGGAAGAAAAGCTCGTGTGCAACCAGGCGGAAATTGCATTGCTCTTCGAAGACAAAAAGCAGATCGAAGTGCAGATGGCGCTTCGGGTTCCTTTCCGCTCCAAATTGCTTTATATATTGAATTTGAAGGAGTTTTTGGAGGCTGTTCGCTATGGCGAGGTGCTTTACATTGGCGGCAAACGCTTCTTTTTCAACGAAAATTCCTTTGATCCCGAAGATGCGAAATTGATGAAGAGAATTGCCGCTGCCGTGCGCTTCCCGGAAGTGAAAGGGGAGAAGAACTACCGCGTAGGCTGGATCGATCCTGAACTGTTCGGAGGCATTCTTGCAGAGGCGTTCCATTCTGCCTCAAAGCATACAAAAACAATCGATCCGACAGGCGGTTCAGAAGATGGCTTTAGCCCGATTCCTTCCATTTACATCGGCAATTTTGAAACGCCCTTACGCTACTGTACAGCTCCTGTCGGGTTAAAATTTGAGCTGGAATATCTAATTTCTTCGTCTCCGAAAATTTTGCTAAAACCGTTGATCCAGCTAAGCGATGGCAAAGAGATTCAACCGGAAGAGGCGCATCTTTTCGAAGGGGAAAACCCTGGCCTCGTCTATCAGAACGTCTATTACCGGTTCCCACCGGAAATCAAGCGCGCCCACCTAAAAAGCCTCTACTCTTTCCGCGATCTGATCATTCCTGAACCGCTCTTCGGCACCTTTGTCGAAAATGCGCTGCCGGAGTTGATGCGTTTTGCCAAAGTATCGAATAAAGAGCTGACGGAACGCTTTGCAACCATTCCTTTCACAGGCACGTTAGAAGCGGAATGCGAGATCGGTTATCTGGAAGGAGAGTTTGAAGCCAAGATTCATTTTCTCTATGAGGGCATTCGAGTTCCTTTGGCGACCAACTATCAGGAAGCGGATCAGGTGGCTTCCTTTGTCACGGAAAAGGGGATTTTAGCGCGCAATCTGACGGAAGAGAAGAAAATGGTCGAGGATCTATTCCAAGACTTTATTTTTGATCAATCGACAGGTATCTTTAAAGCCAAAACCGACAAAAAAATCGTCGAGTTCATGACTGAGACGATCCCGCAGTTCCAGCACCGCGTGAAGTTCCATTGCCCCGAAAACTTGTTGAGTCGTTTCGTGTACGACGATACGAAGTTCAAACTCGAACTTAAAGAAAGCGATCAGGTAGATTCCTATCTCGTCTCTCTGGAAGTGAAGGGACCGCTTGAAGGGCTATCTGTCGACCAACTTTGGGAATGTTTGACTTCGAGAAGACCCTATGTGGAGATTTCGACAGGCAAAGCACCCTCCAAGAAGGCAGAAGGTGCAAAACCGCACAAAATCCTCGTTTTAAACCTCGATCAGTTAGCTCCTGTTGTCCGCGTCTTAGATGAGATCGGCATAAAAAAGCTGGAAACTAAAGAAAAACCTCATCCGTTGTGGAATCTTGCAGGCATTTCCAAGGAGATGTTTGAGGGGATTCCGATCCAATTTTCGATCTCGTGCAAACTCGAAGAAATCCAAAAGCAGATGCTTGGCCTCACCCATTTTGATCCGAAGCCAATTCCGAAAGAGGTGCGCGCTGAGCTCAGAAGCTATCAGGTAGAGGGTGTGCATTGGCTGGAGCGATTGAGGGCGATGCATCTGAACGGTGTGCTTGCAGATGACATGGGGCTTGGTAAAACACTGCAGACGATCACATCGCTTACGCAATTTAAACAGGAAAAGAGAGGGCTTCCTTCACTTGTGGTGTGCCCCACATCACTCCTGTATAACTGGAAAGAAGAGATCCATAAATTTAATCCTTCGCTTTCGACACTTATCATTGACGGCACTCCGCAGCAGCGTAAAAAATGCATTGAGAAGATCGGAAACTACGATTTAGCCGTTACCTCCTACAGCTTGATCCAAAAGGATGTAGAGCTATTGGAAAAGGTGCCTCTCGGTTATCTTATCCTCGATGAAGCACAGGCGATTAAAAACCGCGCTACGAGAAATGCGAAGTCTGTCAAGCAGCTGCAGGCTAAGCACAAGCTGATTCTTTCCGGAACGCCGATTGAGAACTCACTTGAAGAGCTCTGGAGCCTGTTTGACTTTCTCATGCCGGGTCTTTTGGGTACTTATGAACGGTTTATTGAAAAGTATGTGCGCAACATCGGCAATGCCCAAGGTTCCGGCCTAGATAGCTTGCGGCGCAAGCTAGGAGCCTTTATTTTAAGACGCATGAAGAGCGATGTGCTGAATGAACTGCCCCCTGTCACCGAAATTGTTTACCATTGCCACCTGACCGATGTGCAGAAGGAGCTCTACAAGTCGCACGCAGAATCTGCGAGAGAAGAGCTGACCAAGCTCGTGAAGAAAGAAGGATTTGAAAAAGTGCAGATTCATGTGCTTGCCACATTGACTCGTTTGAAGCAGATCTGCTGCCACCCTGCGCTTTTTGCCAAAGAGAATGCCGATCCGGGCGATTCAGCTAAGTACGAACGTCTGCTCGAAATGATCGAAACTTTGATGGAAAGCAAAAAACGCACCGTTATTTTCAGCCAATACACGAAAATGCTGCAAATTTTGCGACAAGATCTTGAGAAAAAAGGCGTTTCCTTTGAATATCTTGACGGTTCCAGTAAAAATCGCTTGGATATTGTAAACCGCTTTAATGAAAATGCGGACATCCCTCTCTTTTTAGTTTCCTTGAAAGCGGGCGGATCGGGACTGAATTTGGTGGGAGCCGATACAGTCATCCATTACGACATGTGGTGGAACCCGGCAGTAGAGAACCAGGCCACAGATCGAGTGCATAGACTGGGGCAGAAAAATTCAGTTTCCTCTTATAAACTGGTGACGCTTGGAACCATTGAGGAAAAAATAGTAGAGATGCAAAACCGCAAAAAAGAGCTTGTGCGCCAAGTAATTTCGTGCGACGAAGAGGCCATTGGCAAACTGACTTGGGAAGAGGTGTTAGAGCTTCTTCAGGTTTAAAAATTGAGAGGATCGAATGAGCAAAAACAAGTCCCTAAGTTTTCAATCAGTACTGGAAGGGATCAATAAAAAACTGTTTCGGCAGGTGGACAGCGTTCGAGGGTTGTTCTCCAATGACATCGGCATTGACTTAGGTACCGCAAACACGCTGGTGTTTGTCCGGGGAAAAGGCATTGTGTTGGCAGAGCCTTCTGTTGTGGCGGTCGACTCGCAGACGAATGAGGTGCTAGCTGTCGGACATAAAGCGAAGTCCATGCTAGGTAAAACGCCGCGCAAAATTCACGCCGTGCGCCCGATGAAAGACGGCGTAATCGCCGACTTTGAAATCGCTGAAGGGATGCTTAAAGCTCTGATCAAGCGCGTGACCCCATCGAGAAGCCTTTTCAGACCCAAGATTTTGATCGCTGTTCCTTCCGGGATTACCGGAGTGGAAAAACGGGCGGTAGAAGATTCCGCACTCCATGCAGGTGCGCAAGAGGTGATTCTGATAGAAGAGCCCATGGCTGCAGCGATTGGTGTCGATCTTCCCGTTCACGAAGCCGCTGCGAACATGATCATCGACATCGGCGGCGGTACGACAGAAATTGCGATCATCTCCTTAGGCGGTATCGTGGAATCCCGTTCCTTGAGGATCGCGGGCGATGAGTTTGACGAATGCATTATCAATTACATGCGCCGCACATACAACTTGATGATCGGCCCAAGAACGGCTGAAGAGATCAAAATGACCATCGGTTCTGCTTATCCGCTTGGCGGCAATGAACTGGAAATGGAAGTGCGTGGACGCGACCAGGTGGCAGGATTGCCCGTCACCAAGAGAATCAACTCGGTGGAAATCCGCGAGTGCCTGGCTGAAGCGATTCAGCAGATCATCGAAGCTGTAAAACTCACATTGGAAAAATGCCCTCCTGAATTAGCTGCCGACTTAGTTGAGCGAGGCATGGTTCTAGCCGGCGGCGGCGCTTTGATGATAGGGCTCGACAAAGCGTTGATTAAAGAGTGCGGACTTCCGGTCATTGTGGCCCCAAACCCCCTATTGGCCGTCTGCCTTGGCACCGGCAAAGCCTTGGAGTTTCTGGATAAGTTTAAAAAACGCAAAGCTTTATGACCTTATGGAAAGAAAAAGTACCTAACCTAAAAGCGCAGAAATGGATCGAGGAGATCAGCTTATTAACAAAGCCTGAATCGATCCGCGTATGCGATGGGTCTCAAGAAGAACTCGACCGTCTCCTTGCAGAAATGGTCGAGAAGGGCACCCTCACAAAGCTCAATCCTCAACTCCGTCCCGATTCTTACCTGGCAAGATCCGATCCAGGCGATGTCGCACGTGTCGAAGAGTGCACATTTATCTGCTCTGAAAAAGAGGAGGACGCAGGCCCAACTAACCACTGGCTAGAACCAGGATCAGCGCGTCAAAAGCTCAACGGACTTTTTGCAGGCTGCATGCAAGGCAGAACTCTCTATGTCATCCCTTTCAGCATGGGGCCTTTAGGGTCTAAAATCTCTCACATAGGCATCCAGATTACAGATTCGCCTTACGTCGTTGCCAACATGAGAATCATGACCCGCATGGGAGAGTCTGTGTGGAAGGTGCTTGGACAAAACTTCTTTGTTCCCTGCCTGCATTCCGTCGGCGTCCCTTTGAAGCCCGGCCAAATGGATGTTTCCTGGCCTTGTAATACGCCTGAGCGCATTATAGCTCACTTTCCTGAAACGAGGGATATTGCCTCTTATGGCTCAGGGTACGGAGGAAACGCACTTCTCGGTAAGAAGTGTTTTGCTTTGCGCATCGCGTCTGCCATGGGCAGAGACCAAGGGTGGTTGGCAGAACATATGCTCATCATGGGATTGACCAATCCGCAGGGGGAGAAAAAGTACATCGCTGCTGCGTTCCCTAGCGCATGCGGAAAAACGAACCTCGCCATGATGCAGCCATCTTTGCCAGGCTGGAAAGTAGAAACAGTGGGCGATGATATCGCCTGGATGAAGTTTGGGAAAAATGGCGAATTGCGCGCCATCAACCCCGAAGCCGGTTTTTTTGGAGTAGCGCCCGGAACATCAAACAAAACCAATCCCAACGCCATGGCAGCGGCCAGCAGGAACACCCTATTTACCAATGTGGCCTTATCGTCTGAAGGCGATGTGTGGTGGGAAGGCATGACAGAGACGCCTCCATCTCACTTGACGGATTGGCTTGGAGAGGCGTGGATGCCTCAATCCGGACAAAAAGCCGCACATGCCAATTCCCGATTTACTGCGCCTGCCAAGCAGTGCCCTTGCATCGATCCCCGTTGGGAAGACCCTGAAGGGGTGCCTATCTCTGCCATCCTGTTTGGAGGGAGAAGATCAAGCGTGACTCCTTTAGTGGTGCAGTCGTTGGATTGGAATCATGGCGTTCTCTTTGGCGCCGGACTTTCTAGTGAAATGACAGCAGCAGCTAAAGGCACTGTCGGTGTATTGAGGCACGATCCCTTTGCCATGCTACCCTTCTGCGGCTATCACATGGGAGATTACTTCAGGCATTGGATTGAGCTTGGAGAAAAACATCAGGGACCGAATTTGCCCAAAATCTTCTACGTCAACTGGTTTAGGAAGTCACCTACAGGGGAATTTCTATGGCCCGGGTTTGGCGAAAATGCTCGCGTGCTCAAATGGATCTTTGAAAGATGTTCAGGAGGGGGTAGTGCACAGGAAACTGCTATCGGCTATGTCCCTGACCAGTTAGATATTCAAGGGCTGAAGATCTCAAAAGCACAACTTGAAGCACTGTTAAAGATAGACAATGAAGAGTGGTTGAAAGAAGTAGGTGCATTGACCGCTTATTTTAAGAAATTTGGCTCTAAATTCCCTGAGGAACTGAAAATGCAATTGAACCTTCTTAAATCGAGATTATGCCCTCCAAACAATCCTTAAATCAGATCCGCTCTTTGACTCTTGCGCTCTTTGCAAGCGGAACACTCAACTTGCTGCTAATTGCATTTATTTTCTATTGGGCGCTGACCGACAGGCCTCCTACTCCCTATTGTGAAGTGACCTCTTCGCAGCAAAAAGAGATTCGAGCCATCGCTACGAGCCCTTCCAACGCCCATGTGATTAAATCGTTCAATGCATTGCCTTATGAACTGCTTCTTTCCAAGTTGAAGAGAAAAGGGCTCGTCGAAGATGGCTTTACCGAACGCGATTTGGCTTTGGCTGTGTTGGTGACCTACTACGATTTTGATTTGGAAAAAGCGCTTGGCAATCGATCTGGGGCTATCTCCAAAAGATTGATGAGCCTTGATCAAGGCAAGGAGTCCGTTCAGGTCTTTCCTGGGCTAAAAGATGGCGATTTTGAATCCATTGTCAGCTACGTTGAGACCGAAAAATGGCCCTTCAAAAGCAAAGGCCTCTTCCAGTTCTTGAAAAAAGAACCCTATAGAGACGACCCTACGCTCAAAGAGGCATTCCACCTCACCAAAGAATATCAATTGGTTGAGACCTTATTTAAAGGACAGCCCATTGAAAAAGAGACCCTTGTGCCGTTGATCGCAGAAGGGGATTATCTAACTCTTGCAGCTCTCTGTGAACGGATCCGCAAAAAAGCAGAGCCTATCCCGGAACTGCGGCAGAGGTTTCTACTCTCCCTGATCCAAAACGGCTCCAAATCTGCCTCTGAAACCCTTCTACTTACCGATTACGAATTTTCTCAAAAGCGACTTAGCGATCCTACAGTAGAAAAAATCATCACCCAGCTGGACGCAACAGACCCCATCTTCTTGCGCTACCTTACCTCCGTCGCAGCAAGCCCCCGCTCTGATAGCGTCAAAAATCTCGCCATCAAAAAATATGAAGAAGTCGCCGGGAAAAAGTGGGAACCTCTGGTTTCAAGAAGCGCCCCTACACCAAAGCCCCTACCAGTCCAGCCCAAAGTTGCCGCCTTCAAACCGGAAAAGCCCGCACCCAAACCACTGATCGCCCAAGCCAAGCCGGTCAAAGATGCCCTCTACATCGTCCGCGATGGAGATACCCTCTGGAAAATCGCCAAAAAATACAACATTTCCGCCGACCGCCTCAGAGCCTACAACCGCCTCAAATCCGACGCCCTAAAGCCCGGCTCCGCCCTCAAAATCCCCCAGTAGCAGTGAGAAAATTAGGATTATGTTAGGCTGCATGGAAAAAGTGGGGTGGGATCATGCTTTTCGATCGTTTAAGTCAGGCTGCGTATGGCAATTTATCAATTATGCCGTAAAACCCGCTCATTTATGGGTGGGATGTAAGGCACATGTTCTAATAATTTGCGGAAATACAATAAAATAAGTATTTGACAAAATAGCCTTCCAGGTGATACTCTAGAAGCCATGATTACGCGAAAGTCGTACAAGTTCTTGCTGAAACTCACAAAGAAACAGGCTAAAACTTTGCGATTAATGCTTGAAGAATGCCGATGGCTTTACAATGCTTTTTTAGAGCAAAGAATCTTGGCGTATCAAGAACTAGATACGCATTTGACCAAGTACGATCAATTGATGATGCTTCCCGATATGAAAGTCGAACGACCGTCTTTAGAATTAGTTCACTCTCAAGTTTTACAAAATGTAGG
>JBKEAL010000196.1:0-3456 GCA_047972195.1 Parachlamydiaceae bacterium | reverse complement strand
GTGTTACCCAGCCTCCGGCATTATACATTACTTTTGCTGTTTCCTGTCCGGTCACTGCAAGTTCCTGTAGCATCTGGAACAGCGGCTGATGAGTTTCACTCAGATTGGTGACCTCTGCCGGCCAGTAGTTCATTTCTGTATTTATATTAATCGTGTATTTACTATCCCATGGCGGAACAAGCTGGTCGTTCCATATTCCCTGCAATGTAGATGGTTGCCCGCCCGGTTGTGAAGAACTGATAAGCAGGTAACGCCCAAACTGGAAAAGCAATGTCACCAGGCTCTGGTCTTTCCCTTCTTTGAAATTCCGTACCCTTACATCGGTTTCTTCATTAGTAGCGGCAGATGTGCCTAAGTCGAACTGCACACGGTTAAACTGATTTTGATAATATTTTATATGGTCTGCCAATGCTGTAGCATAAGGCTTGCTGATAGCTGATTTCAGATAATCGGCTGCCTTTTTCGATTCATTGGCGCTTACGTCTTTATAATTTACAAAATTAGTGGCTATAGATATATAAAGTTTGACCGAATTAGCTCCTTTAACTATCAGTTTATCACCTTCTGCTTTCACGCTTCCACCTTCTGTTTTAATCTGTGTCTGGTTTTCGAAGCGGATAGCACCTTTTATACCTTCATGTTCCGACCCCATGCCTTTCAGTATGAGTTTGTCTCCTTTGGCTGATACGGTATAGCCTTTTACCGGAGAATCGTAACCTGCCGTAAAGTTGATACTGTTAGCCCTATCAGCCAGGATACTGACAATTATCACATTATCGGCAAACGAGGTAAATACCTCACGTATAAAGGTAATGCCATCTACTGTATATTTTGTTGTAGCTATCGCCGATTTCAGGTCAAGCTGCCTCGAATAATCTGAATAATTGTTATGCCCTGCAAAGTCCAGAAACAGGTTGCCAATTGTCTGGTAAGGCATACCATTATGCGGGGTACGCATATTCTTATCCAGCAAAATCTCGGCTTCTTTTTCTTTTCCGCTGAAAATCAGTGAGCGTACTTCATTCAGCACCTTTAGCATATTGGGGCTGTCATTCCGGTGAGGACTCCCACCCCACATGGTTTCTTCGTTCAACTGGATTTGTTCTCTGGCAGGGTTTCCAAAAACCATCGCTCCCAGACGTGAATTACCCAGCGGCAATGCTTCCACCCACTCTTTAGCCGGACGTTTGTACCAGAGTCTGGTATCGTCGGCTTTAGAGATAAGGACACTAAAGATAAAAAGCGAAAAGAATAGAAAATATTTTTTCATGGTATTAACAGATAACGTTTTTCATTTTAATAAATATAAGGCTCTGCCCTTCCTACTCTCTTTTGTCATTCTGAGTGCAACGAAGAATCCCGACCCATTTATCAAGACAACCAACGGTCACAGGAGCGTAGCGTATGTAAAGAGGAAAGAGATCCTTCACTTCTGTTCAGTATGACAAAGTCAATATACAAACACAAAGAAAAGTGATGTATATTAATAAGACTATTAACACACCACTTAATATACTATTAAAATGAAAAAAGATTATATTTTATATTCACTATTGCTCTAAATTCTTCCTCTCTACTACATCCGTCAGTGAATATTTATACTTTGTACCCAGCAGATTGAAGTACTCTTTGCTGAAATTATCATAAATAGTTTTTGCAATACCTTTCTTCCCCGAGTTAAAGAAAATAGAACATTTCAAGTACAATGCTTCCTCATTTATAAAATCGTGCAAAAATAGCGTGTCGGCAATTTTCAGTTTAAGGTCGTCTGTCAATTTATTGTAATTGCTCTGAGATAGTTCGGTGAGTATATCTATCGTCATATTCGAAAAATCACTCTTAAATCCGTCTACCCAGTCAGCTTCTGTGTTTGGTAATAATACGCCACGCAATAGCAACTCAAGTAGATGATCTATATCAGATTGTTCTGAATCATTATTATCTTTTATAGCCGAGAATAAGCGCATTGCTTCAACATAGTCACAAGCTATATCGTTAAACTTTATTGTCCAGAAACCACTCTGGTTGATAATTTCGGCATTGCCTACATTTTCGAGCACCGAACGTAACTTGCTTAAATATACATTTCGGTTATTCTTTGCAGATTCTTCGTTCTTATCGTACCATAATAATTGTATCAGTTTTTTACCGGATATACCTTTTTCGTCTTTCTCTGTAGACAATATTAATAGCACAAGCAGGTATTTGAGCATAGGGGTAAACTGCCCTGTAATATTCTGCCCGTTCTTATCCATCACATTAAAACCTCCGAGAAAGCAAACTGATTTTTTAGAAAAATCATAATAAAGCTGCTCCGGTTCTTTACCTTTTTCTACCTTATTGGCGGCAATAGCTACATAATCTGAAACATTGTTTGCCACACGGTCTGTACGCCTATGCGACATCTGCTTTTTCACCAGATAGTATAAAACCAATGCAGCAATTATAAGTCCGGTTATAATACCTATTATCATTATCCACTTCGATAAAGATTGGGTATCTTCTGCCTGTACAAGGGCGGGGTCTACCATCTTTATTGTTACAGGAGGATAATTGAGCGAATATATGGAAACCTCTGCCGACTTATCTGTCTTGATCTTGTTTACCAACGCATAAAATTTCTTTTGACCAGGAGAATAATACAGGTTAGTATATAAATAATGTGAGGTCAGGTCTTCATATATAGGATAAGAAGCCTGCTCATACCCACTGTTGTCTTTTTTTATCCTTAGCAGTGTTCCGCCATCTTTAGACGTAAAAACATAGAAACAATTTTCTTTCTCGTCAAAAACCATATTTTCGCTTGGAAGAAAATCACTGTCTATACTATCCAGTTCCCATAGCTTATTTGTTTGCTCGGTAAGCAGATTTACCGAATAAAAGTCATAGAAGTTGCGCGGTGATAACTCCTGCCTTCCCGACTTGTTACCTCTTCCGCCGAATACATATAATACCTTATTTACGATAACTGTTGATGTAGAATAGCGGGGGGGAATTTCCGGAAGATTCGATTTCTTTATAGATTTCCTGTCTATATCTAAGCGAATCAGGTCATTATTGTATTTATAAAAGCCATATCCACCAAAAGAGATAAGTGTGGAATCGGAAGGTGAATATGAAACCGAATTGTTCCAATACCCATGTTCCAGTAAAGGTTTTATATGGCTATCCCACGTGCTGCTGGTAAATGAAAAACGGGAGATAATATTTTCATCCAGATTATAAGATACCAACTGGTTACGCCGCGGGTCATAGAACAGTAGATTAGGTGCATTTGCAGCTATAATACCATCTCTCACCTGAATCAGGTTTTCCTTTTTCTGTACGGCATCAAATGCAATAACTTCTTTAGAATCGGGTGACGAAATATATATAGTACTCTGTTCGGGATTAAAGGCAAATAATGCATTCTCTTATACAGCTTTGGAATATATCTTTTCCAATGATGCAGAAATA
>JBKEAL010000194.1:0-2196 GCA_047972195.1 Parachlamydiaceae bacterium | reverse complement strand
CGCCTGAACCTTGAATATGCTGTTATGTCCAAGCGTAAACTGAATTTACTGGTCACTGAGAAAATTGTTGAAGGTTGGGATGACCCACGTATGCCGACCATCTCAGGCCTGCGTCGCCGTGGTTATACCCCTGCATCAGTAAGAGAGTTTTGTAAGCGCATCGGTATTACCAAACAGGATAATACGGTTGAGATGGCAGCGCTCGAAGCCTGTATCCGTGAAGACCTGAACGAACACGCACCACGGGCGATGGCTGTGATTGATCCCGTTAAAGTGGTCATTGAAAACTACCCGCAAGGGCAGAGCGAAATGATAACCAAGGCTAACCATCCAAATAACCCGGACATGGGAAGCCGTGAAGTGGCATTCAGTGGCGAAGTCTTTATCGACCGCGCAGATTTCCGCGAAGAAGCGAACAAGCAATACAAACGCCTGGTGCTGGGTAAAGAAGTGCGTTTGCGTAATGCATATGTGATTAAAGCTGAGCGTATCGAGAAAGACGACGAGGGGAATATCACCACGATCTTCTGCAGCTATGACGCAGAAACCCTGAGTAAAGACCCGGCAGACGGGCGCAAAGTGAAAGGTGTTATTCACTGGGTAAGTGCCGCACACGCATTACCTGTTGAAATCCGTTTATATGACCGCCTGTTCAGTGTGGCGAACCCTGGTGGAGCTGATGATTTCCTGTCAACAGTCAACCCGGAATCCCTGGTGATTAAACAAGGTGTGGCAGAAATGAACCTGAAATCAGCCCAGCCTGGTAAAGCGCTGCAATTTGAGCGTGAAGGTTACTTCTGCCTGGATGACCGCTACAGCACAACCGAGAAACTGGTATTCAACCGTACTGTTGGGTTGCGTGATACCTGGGCGAAAATCGCCGGTTAATTGATTGAATCCCCGGGGCATTACCGGGTGAAGACTAACCGTAGTCGTGGTTCACGGCTACGGTTTTTTTTTGCCTGCAACAGCCATTTTTTTGCGCCATTCCTGGTAGCTCCCGCCAGTACACGTCATTCCACGCAGCGATTAACACCATAAAAGCAACGGATTTATCCATAACCTGATTCTGTGAGAATTGCCGCAATTCTTTCTGAAACCGGTTGCAGAGGAAGTGCATGTTCAGTCAGTCTGAAACCGGTTGCAGAGAGCAAACAAACAAAGGATCAGCTATGGGCACTATCAGAGATTACAGCGCGCTGGCAAACAATATTCTCACTGAAGTTGGTGGTGAAGCGAACCTGGTGAGCTTCTCCCGCTGCGCAACTCGGTTACGTTTGGTGTTAAAGGAAATTCCCGAATCGGCTGTTGAGCGGGTAAAAAACCTGACTGGTGTTATTACTGTCGTCCTGAGCGGGGGCCAGTTTCAGGTGGTTATTGGTACACATGTCGCCGATGTGTATCAGGCTTTTTCCGCGCTGGTTGATAGTGACACGCTAACCAATGCTACAGCTGAGAAAAAACGCCCACTGGATGCTGTTGTGGCAACGATGTCGGCGGTTTTTGCACCTGTTATTTACGTGCTGGCCGCTGCCGGGTTGCTGCAGGGGTTGCTTATCATCATCAATTATTTCTCTGTATCCTTTCATACGACAGGTACCTTTGGGGTACTCAATTTTATCTCCTGGACACCGTTTGCATTTCTGCCGGTTTTCATTGCCATAACGGCAGCAAAACATTTTAAGTGCAATACCTATATAGCCGTGTTGTGCTGTTGCGCATTAATCAACCCGGACTGGGCAGTGATTGCCGGGAAAATTGCCAGTGGCGAAGGCTTTACTTTTCTCGGTATTCCGTTAGCGAAGACGGTTTATACCTCATCGGTGCTGCCGCCGTTATTTCTGGTTTGGGGGCTGGCACACCTGGAACGCCTGGTATTACGTGTTTTACCTGATGTAGTAGCGCCTTTATTCACACCTCTCATTTGTGTTGTTGTGATGGTTCCTGTAACGCTGGTGGTGATTGGCCCGGTAACGGCCGGGCTGGCGAACGGTATTGCTCATGGTTATAACTGGCTGTTCAATGCGGCTCCACCGCTGGCTGCTGCTGTTATCGGCGGTGTATGGCAGGTTATTGTCATTTTTGGCGTCCATTGGGGGATTACCCCTGTCATTATGGCTAACTTTGATATGTATGGTCGTGACTCTTTTCAGGCATTCCAGACGATGGCCGTGGTGGCGGCAACCTGCGCGGCGG
>JBKEAL010000147.1:0-1075 GCA_047972195.1 Parachlamydiaceae bacterium | reverse complement strand
TTTTTTCTGCTGAGGCATAACGTATGGCATGCGGCGAGTTTTCCCTGATTGCCCGTTATTTTGACCGCGTAAGAACGTCTCGTCTTGATGTCGAAACCGGTATTGGTGACGACTGCGCACTTCTGAATATTCCTGAAAAACAGACGCTGGCGATCAGTACCGATACGCTGGTGGCAGGCAATCACTTCCTCCCCGACATTGATCCGACCGATCTCGCCTGGAAAGCGCTGGCGGTGAATTTGAGCGATCTGGCGGCGATGGGGGCCGATCCTGCGTGGCTGACGCTGGCACTCACGTTACCTGACGTTGATGAAGCCTGGCTTGAAGCCTTCAGCGATGGCCTGTTTGAACTGCTTAATTACTATGATATGCAGCTGATTGGCGGTGACACCACGCGTGGGCCACTGTCGATGACGTTGGGTATCCATGGCTACGTTCCCGTTGGACGGGCCTTAAAACGCTCTGGAGCGAAACCGGGAGACTGGATTTATGTTACCGGTACGCCGGGAGACAGCGCGGCCGGGCTGGCGATTTTGCAGGACCGATTGCAGGTTACAGATGCAAAAGACACAGACTATCTGCTGCAACGCCATCTGCGCCCCACGCCGCGCATCTTGCAGGGACAAGCCCTGCGCGATCTGGCCAGTGCGGCTATCGATCTCTCTGATGGCCTGATTTCCGATTTGGGGCATATCGTTAATGCCAGTGGCTGTGGCGCGCGGGTTAACGTCGATGCGCTGCCTTACTCCACGGCATTCGCCCGGCACGTTGAGCCGGAACAGGCCCTACGCTGGGCGCTCTCGGGCGGTGAAGATTATGAGTTATGCTTTACCGTCCCGGAAATTAACCGTGGTGCGCTGGACGTGGCGCTGGGAAATCTCGGCGCAGCGTTTACCTGCATTGGACAGATGAGCGCGGACGTGGAAGGCATTCACTTTACGCGCGATGGAAAATCCGTCACGTTTGACTGGAAAGGATATGACCATTTTGCCGCGCCTTAAAAAAGATGTCGCCAAAAGCCGCCTGAGTATGCGCAATCCGTGGCACCTGTTAGCCACCGGTTTTGGCAGCGGGC
>JBKEAL010000116.1:0-13625 GCA_047972195.1 Parachlamydiaceae bacterium | reverse complement strand
ACATCCTAACTGACCAGTTCGTATCCCTAACCTGATTTTTTTAGCGTCGTCCACTTACTCATTTTTTTGAATCACTGAACAGCCAGTGATACCGCCAGTCTTCAAGTTTTCGATCGACAATTTTCTAACTGAAAAATTTCTTTAGCCATTCCCAGCGGGAATGGCTGAACTTTCAACGCCAGTTACCAGGCGATTAACTAAAAAGTAGTTTACAAAAGCCTAGTCAGCTGCCATAATCCAGAAAAACCAAGGAATCTTCCAGAGTTATACAAACTAAAAATTAGGTTAATTTTATGCTAACCGGACTGTTTGGAAACCAAACCATTCAGAAAGTGCTTCTTTTTCTGTTTGTAAACAACAAATGCTACGGCACACAACTTCAACGGCTTTTGAGTACACCGCTTACGACAATCCAGAACGCTCTTTCTCGTCTCGAACAGGGAGGCGTTATCCTTAGCTTTACCGAAGGCAAGGCAAAAGTGTACCAACTGAATCCCTACTACCCGCTGATTCGCGAACTCGAGCTTCTGCTCAAAAAAGCCTATACACTGCTCTCTGCAGATGAAAAAAAGCGCTACTCTCTTGTACAGCTCGAATCGGTGGATCGTCGTTTCCAAGAACCGGAACTCCTCTCCTTTTGGGAGAGATTAAAAACAATCTCCTCCTTTACCCGCACATCTCAATCCAAGTCCAAAGAGGAAACTGGATGGAATGGCAAAGGAAAAGGACTGGTCATCGTCACTAAAACTTCAGATACGTCGTTGATTTTCCACGAAAGAGGCTCATGGCAAATGAAAGAAGGCGAGGACATCCATTTCAGCAACACCTTCCGCTGGACGATCGATCGCCACACCGGCGTGATCTCGCTAGAACACTTAAGGCTTGGACCCGATCGGCCCATCTTTCTTTTCCACCTAACTCCCATTCAGCAGCGCCTGTTAGCTACTGTAGACTCTCATTTCTGTGAAGAGGATATCTATACCGCTACTGTTCCCTGGGACAAATACAGCGTCCGATTGAATTGGCGAGTCATTGGCCCCAAGAAAAACGAAACCATGGAGTATTGCTATATTTGACCTTAAAAACTAAAAGGAATATTCCTTGTTTTAATGCAAATTTCCAAAGTTGGTTTTTTCACTGCTTGCCTCAAAGAGGGTTTATCTGAGCAGAAGGTAGAGTCCATTTGGCAGCAGTTTGCCCTGCTGGAAAATGAAAAGAAATCCAACCCGTTTGCTTTAAGTTTCATTGACCTTGCTGTCATTTACGTTGGCATCGTGTTTCAAAGGAACAGAATTAATATCGAAAATAAACTATTGAATTATCTTCCGTCCTTCATTCGGACGCTTTTTTCAACCACAGACAAAACATAAATAACCCTGAAGAGATCTCGAATCTAGATCAGGAGTTATGGGAGGTTTGAAAGTACATGAGTAAAATCACAACATATGCACAATCATTCGAGAAACATCGAGAGAGGGATTGCCCTATCTGCCTTGAGGAGTTCACGCGGAATACCATCGTTCATGAGCTGGGATGCAAACACATCTTCCACCCAGAGTGCGTTCAACAGCTCCCGACAAGATTTTGTCCTTTATGCAGAGTTCCCATACAGGAACTCACCCATAACGAAAATGATAAAGGGTTTTATAAGTTTCTGCTTCACTATCTTGCGGTTCAATGGCCTAACGAGAAGGGAGGATGGGATGAAGGCGATTTTCACACCTTTGCTTTAGAACTTGCCCACGAGCTTAGAGAGCACCAGGAATGGACTCATTTTGTCCCGCTTAAATCCTTTTTTGATCTCGTTCGCATCTTTGACTCGGAATACCCCGATGATTCAGAAGTAAATGACGAATCTTTGTGGCAAGAGAGCTTATTTCAAGAGTTTATGAAGCATTCTGCCATCCGCCCTCTTTTTATAATGCTCGCACAAAGATACGTTCACTTCTGTGCGTCAAGAGACCGCATGATGAACATTTTCAACCGAACTAAAAACTTCTTACTACCCCAAAAAGAAGCTCAACAAGCCCTCATAGAGGCGCATAATCTCGTCTCCAGCGCCGACGATGAATTTCCTTGGAGAAGGAGAAATTCCCCATTGCAGATCAACCCCATCGAGGAGTAGACTTAAACTATGACATCAAGAATATTATCCACCTCACTTTCTTCTTCCAGCCATCTAACATTTAAACCAGTCAATTGCTTGCGATTCATAGATGGTTACTTACCCTTCATTGGAAGCTCTACAGAGCCATTGGAATTGCATCCACACTGTGAAGAAGGAGTCTGGATAGGGGTGGAATGCACGCACACACCGCAAAAACCTGTTTCAACTAGAACACGATTGCCTAATTATCGAAATGGCAGACTTAAGTAGAGTGTTTAAACAAGATCAAGTAACGCTCCACTTCAACGTCGACATTCAAGCATGCGAAATAGACTGAGATAGCTGTACGCAGTTGATCATTATTTAGTTTACTGCTGCTATCCATCTCCAAACATAAAACCAACATTGATCAACCTTTTGTTAAATCACACCTTACTAGTAGAGTAAATACATGGATATCATCAAAGCAAAACTGAAAGATATCGACTACCTGCTCGCTCTTACAAACAGTGAAGGGTGGAATCCGGGACTGAATGATGCCATCCCATTTTATACTGCTGATTCTGAAGGGTTTTTCATTGGATTGCACAAAGGCGAGCCAATAGGCTGTATTTCAGCTGTCGCTTACGATCCTCATTATGGATTTATGGGTTTTTACATCATCGAACCCTCCTTTAGAGGAAGAGGCTATGGGATGCAGCTATGGGATCACGCTCTTAAATACCTCGGGAATCGCACTGTCGGGCTAGATGGAGTGGTTGCCCAACAAGAAAATTACAAAAAGTCGGGATTCACTCTGCACTACAACAATGTACGCTATCAAGGCAGGGGCACAACGGCCTCAACACATGATTGTAGCAAGGTCTCTTTTGACCATATTTTAGAGTATGATACGGCTGTATATGGGCTAGATCGCAAAAGGTTTTTAGAACCATGGATGCGCATGCCCAATGCCCTCACCTTAGGAAAGCAGGAAAACGGTCGTCTAACAGGTTACGGAGTGATCCGCAAGTGCCGTACAGGTTATAAAATCGGCCCCCTATTTGCCGACCAGTTAGATATTGCAAGAGAACTATACCAAGCGCTCCAGCAATTTGCAGGAGATGCACCTCTATACATAGATTTGCCCGCTGTGAATGAAAAGGCTCAAGCCTTGATCCAGGAATTCCAGCTAAAACCCGTTTTCCAAACCGCACGCATGTACAAAGGCGTGCCTCCAAAGCAAGATCTTGATAAAGTCTATGGAGTAACAACTTTTGAATTAGGATAACCATGCACAAACCTTCATGGAAACTCAACACAGCCAATCCCGGGAAATGTAAAGAATATCAAGCCCTCTTTGCAAAACAGGGCGTTTCACTTGAAACCACCCACATCGACCTAAAAGAAATCGATGCTGATCACCTCACTGTCGCCGTCCACAAAGCAAGCCAATTAGACGAACACGTCCTCATCGAAGACACCACCCTAGACATCGAAGGCGCTGATGTCGGCATCAACGTACGCTGGCTTCTCGACCACCTACCCACCTACGCCGGAAAACGCGCCGAGTGGTCTGTGCTACTCGCATACCGCGAAGGCAATCAAGTCTATCTCTACAAAGGTTCCATCTCAGGAACCATAGTGCCGCCCCGTGGCACCAACGGATTCGGCTTCGATCCCGTCTTCCTTCCAGATGGCTCACAGGAAACACTCGCGGAAGCTAAACCCGACAGCGTCAATGCTCGGGCTCAAGTCGTAAAAGCCCTAATCGAAGGCAACGTCTGGCAAACCCGTCCTGCCATCACTAGCTGGTCCGGCCCCTGGCAAAATCAATAATTGTATTTTACAAAATACAAAACTAGGTTTCCAGTCTATACTAAGTTATCATTGCGAAATGTCAAAAACTTGTAGCTTCGACCCTTTTTCAAGAAGGGAGTCAGGGGCAGGCAGGGTCAAGCGATTGTTGTCTAAACGGAGCACCTGAAGCGCTTTGAGCCTTGAGAAACTTTCCGGAATGGGTCCGGAAAACTGATTGTATTCTGCCCGCAACGTCATCAAATTCTCTAAAAGATCTACATGTTCCGGAAGGCTACCTGAAAATTGATTGTGCCCCAGAAATAGGTGCTGCAGCATAGATAGGTTTGTAATGCTGTTTGGAAGTTGCCCTGTAAATTGATTATCGTGAAGGTAGAGCTCGGTAAGTCCTGTCTGATTGAATAGCGATTCGGGAAGTTCTCCCGAGAGATGGTTTTCATCGAGACGTAGAACCGAAAGCTCGGGATTGAATCCAAAATCTTCCGGAAGAGCCCCTGAAAGATTGTTGACATGCAGATCCACCCACTTTAAATGTCCGCCGGAAAATAACGTAGAAGGGATCTCTCCCTCCAAGCGGTTGGCTTTCAACCAAACATTCTCCAGAAATGGGGTATCGCTTCCTAAAGATTCCGGAATTTCGCCGCTGATTTTATTGAAACTCAAATACAGTGTACGCAAGTTTTGCAGCTGCCCAATCGATTCCGGCAAAGGACCGTCCAACCCATTATCATACAGTTGAATCTCGATCACACGACCGTCGCTATCGCAAATTACCCCATGCCATTCGCAATGAGGCTTAGAGTCTGAGAGCCAGTGGTCTTGTCTAATCCAATTATTGCCATTGGTCGAATGATAAAAATCCACTAACGCCTGATGTTCCAATGCATAAACATCCGGCTGGTCTGCCGAGAGAAGGCTAACAGAAACAAACAAAATGCAAAAACTACTAATTAATATATTTTTCATATTATACATTATACAATATTGATAGAATTTTTATTAAACACCCAATTCTGCAAGAGGAAAATTCTCCCATCAAACCTACCCAAACCATGACCGCTAGCAAAGAAGCTCTCAATATGGTATTAGATAACAAATCGATCGCTCGAAAAGCGGCTTCAATCTGGGTCTCTAAAGATCTAGCGCTTCTTAACGAAGTGTATGATGAAAATTGCATCCACCACCAGCAAAGCGAACATCACGATCTTAAGATCGTTGGACTAGAAGAATGGCGTAAATGCATGGAGGAATTCCTGCACAAATATCCTGATTACAAAGAAACCATTATTCACCAAATTGCTGAGAATGATTTTGTAGTCTCTACGCTCGACTGCAGCGTTTCGTCCATCACTTGGAGCGGAGTCACTATCGACAGGATCAAAAACGGGAAAATTGCTGAGACCTGGGTTTGGTTCAAGAGAATCCCTAAAACTACTTAAGGGCGATCTCCACGACTCCATTTGGCGCAAACATATCCATAAATTGATGGTAGAGTTGGAACTTGTCTTTACTTTCTGCTGGCTTGAGTAGCAATTCTTGGATATACTCTACGATGTCTACAACGATTCTTTCGTTTCTGTAGTAGGCTAAGAGGTCACTATCTACTTCTGTTTGACCATACCCTTGGTAAAACAGCTTTTCTTCGTGAGGTCGATTCCAGACGTTCCCCACTCCTCCGCCTATAAACATGAGGTCGCGCTCTTTTGGCGCTAAAATGGGATCATCCCAATCGACGATGTACAGAGCGTTTTTATCGTCGATCAAAACGTTGCCTCCATGGATGTCAGAGTGGCAAAGGGCGAATTTAAGTGGCTTCTCACGCACATTCAGGCTAAGCTCTTCCGATCGATCCACCAACTGCTGGATGAGAGCTCTATTATCTTTGAGGAATTTCCTTAGCTTTAAAGCGATTTCATCCTCTGCTGATACTTCCTGGCTAAAAAATGACCGAACGGCCTCACGCCATTTTGGAGAGAAGTTTTCTCTGCGAATTTTAGTCTGCAATGCAGCAGGTACATCTATCTCGTGCACCTGCCTCAAAGCCTTTCCCAAAGCTATCCACTGCTCATCGCTGAGTGAGCGACTAAAGCCATCCTTGCCTTGGATGAAGGGGTAAACAATGAGGGTAAGGTCCCCCATCTGATGTGCAGACTTGCCCTCTTTGGTCTTTATCGGATGGATGAGATGCTGTACACCAGCCCCTTGCAATAATTCCAAGATCGCCATCGGAACATCGTAAGAGCGCCCCTGAACCACTTTCACAAAATAGCTACGCTTATCACTAGCCTGCACTTTATAGATGGAAGCATTGAGATCAGCCCCCACTGAAATGAGCTCGACCTTAGCCGCTTCTATTTCATAAAAGTCTCTTAACCAATCTTCGATCATCTCAATTCAGCTTAGCTTCTTTCAAGGCTTGCACCCAGGTGGAGCGCGCTTGTGCAACTTTGGAAGAGTCTTCTGTTTGGTAGCCTAGAACTACGGTTCCTTCCTTGGTTGAAAAGGCGCGGCCCCATCCATGGACCTTTTCAACGCCATTTTCCTGGGCTGACCATTCATACGTGACGCTGTCTTTATCCTGCTCAAGTACCTTGAAATCGATCTTCATGCTGGGGAAATTCTTTGCGATGCCCATTTTGATCAAATCAGGATCGTTTGTTCCCTGAAGCCGATTGGCGTTGACCCCAAAAAACTCTTTCGCATTCTGCTTCTCCACTCCTTGCGGCAGATAGATAATCGTCGTGCCCTTTTCACTTTCCAGCTTTTTGCCCACCACCCAATTTTCCCCCTTCGGCAAGTGGTACTCAACCTGCTGAACCGTTTCTGCATATGCAGACCCAAAAACAAAAAAACTTAATAGCATCAATAAGCCTTTCATAAACGCTCTCCTTCTTGAAAGTGCAATTATATGCGCACCATTGATTTTCAGCTAAAATTGTGTTAGACTACCCCATCTATGCGACCATCGAAAAGCGAAAACAATGGAATTGCCTCGTTAAGTGAGAACGACTTGCAAGTTTATAGCGTCGGCATTTCAACAGGCGGTGCCGCAGAAATGCGGATGGCGGAATTAAACCCTCAACGCCTGATCACAGCCTCTACAATCGACGCCGAAGGCGCCCATTTTGCCCAAAAGCAGATCGAGGCAAAAGGCTTATCCAAACAAGTGCACGTCAAAATCGAAGATGTGACCAAACCTCTTCCTTACGAAAGCGGCGCATTTGATTTCATCTATGCCCGACTCGTTCTCCATTACCTACCCAAAAACGAACTCACACAAGCCCTAGCAGAACTCCACCGCATCCTAAAATCCGGCGGCAAGCTTTTCGTCGTCGTCCGCTCCACCAATTGCCACGAAGCGACCTCAAAAAATGCCATTCACGATCCCCTCACAGGCCTAACCACCTACACATCTAACAACGGAAACAGCTATTCTCGATTCTTTCACACAGAACACTCCATTCAGGAGTACCTAAAAGCCGCAGGATTCACCATCCAATCCATTAAATCCTACGACGAGCAATTGTGCATCGATTTCCAACGAACCAGACCATCCAATTACATCGATCTGCTCATAGAAGTTCTAGCGAATCGATAATACTTCGAGAGGCTTGATAAAGATGCCTAGGAATCCATATTTTTGAATATAGTCGGAATATGCATTTCAGTTCTCAAGATTGAAATAGTCCTTTTGTAGGCAGGCGTCTTCGTCTTGCAGTAGGTCCATTTTTAGTGCATCGGCGGGTGCAACCCAGGTGAATCCTTTATGTTCATCAAAATTGATTTTTACTACTACTGGATTGCCTTGCAGTTGGGTACGAAATGCATGGTACACGAAATTAATTTTTTCATCGTATTCGACATAGACAGCTTTTATAGTTTCAATGTCTTGACCTGAGATATCCATTCCCGTTTCTTCTTTCACTTCCCTGATTGCAGCTTGCAGTGGGGTTTCATTTTTTTCGACCTTACCTCCAGGAATTCCCCATTTATTCCCTTGGGATTTATCGTTTTGACGATGAAGAAGTAAGATTTGACCGTTGTATTCAATGTAAACTGTAGCCACTTCAAACCGTGGTTTAAATTGAGGGGTCGGCTCCAAATAGATAATTGCAGGCAGTTTTGCTATGAGAAGGACAAAGCACAGTAGAAATTTTGTCATACACTTCAGGTCCAAAAATAAGTTCTCTATGATAAGGGGCGATCTGTTTTAGATCAATTTCTTTTGCATCATGAGTTAGAGTGACGCCCTGTTCTTGAAACCAATCACACAGTTCATGTCCATTGAGTAAAAGGCAATATATATAGTTTCTGATTGCGATTGATTAAATAAAACATGCAATTTATTGTTTCATGTAAATGTTATAATATTAATTATAATTAATTGCGATCGCAGAAACATGGCATTTTTCCAAATATTATGACAAATGATATTTTGATTTTAGAGGTGCCCCATGAGCTACATTACTGTTGGGAAAGAAAAGTCCAAAGAAATCCAAATCTATTTCAAAGATTGGGGCTCTGGTCAGCCTGTCGTTTTCAGCCATGGATGGCCCTTAACTGCTGATGCGTGGGAAGATCAAATGTATTTTCTCGCTTCTCACAACTGCCGCTGCGTCGCTCATGATCGCCGTAGTCATGGACGATCCAGCCAGTCCTGGAACGGCAACGACATGGACACTTATGCCGATGATCTGGACGCGTTGATCAAAGCTCTCGACTTAAAAGATGTGATTCACGTAGGCCATTCTACAGGCGGTGGAGAGGTCGTTCGCTACATTGGACGGCATGGCACAGAACGCGTTTCTAAAGTTGTTTTGATTAGCGCAGTCCCTCCCATCATGCTGAAAACCGCAGCAAATCCCCATGGCCTGCCAAAAGAAGTGTTTGATGAAATACGGAACAACGTTCTCAAAGACCGCGGGCAATACTTCAAAGATTTTAGCGAGCCTTTTTATGGAGTCAACCGACCAGGTGCCAAAGTCTCCCAAGGCCTTCGCGATGCATTCTGGATGCAGGGCATGCTTGGAGGCTTTAAGGGGATTTACGACTGCATTAAAGCCTTTTCAGAAACGGATTTTACGGAAGACCTCAAAAAGATCAACGTCCCCACCTTAATCATCCATGGCGATGACGATCAGATTGTGCCATTTGAAAATTGCGGTGTGCGCGCATCTCAGCTGATCAAAGGAGCTCAGTTAAAAGTCTATAAGGGCGGCTCTCACGGGATTTGCTCCACCAACAAAGACCAGATCAATGCCGATCTGCTAGCCTTTATCAAAGCGCACTAATGTGAGCGCTGTTTAAACCAGGTTTCAAAGCTTACAGAACCAAGGTGCGCCTTATTCAATGGGACTAAGGTATCATCACTCAATTTTGTTCCAAAATATCGAGCATTCCCGTCTGAAATGACTTTTCGCGCATCATTTGTCGCTTTCAAGTACAACTCCACAATCTCTGCGAAACGGTAACGTTTTGGCCCTGCAATGTCCGAAATGCCATTTTTTGGTTTGTCCAAGGCAGCTTGCAACAATGCCTCCGCAACATCAACTGATGCAATCGGTTGAATATCCGCAACAGGCAAATGCACTGTCTGCCCCACCACGCTCGATTGCACAACGCTGTCCAGAAATTCAAAAAACTGCGTCGCTCGAACGATAGTGTAAGGTACGGGAGAAGCTTTAATGAGATTCTCTTGAGCAAGCTTCGCTCGAAAGTATCCACTTTCAGTTAAACGGTCTGTCCCCACAACAGACAAAGCCACATGGTGTTTAACGCCTGCTGATCGCTCTGACTCAAGAAGATTCCGCGTCGACCTCTCAAAAAACTCCAACACAGCCTTGTCCTCAAACGAAGGAGAGTTGGATACATCTACCACAACACTTGCCCCTTTTAAAGCCTCCTGCAGACCTTCTCCAGTAAGCGTATTGATCCCCCTCGAAGGCGAAGCAGCAATCACTTCATGACCCCTATCACTAAGCTTATTGACTAACTTCGATCCAATTAGCCCCGTTCCACCAACGACAACAATCTTCATAACACCTCCACCCCACATATAAATGACTACAATAATTTAATAAAAGCGGAGTTCTATAAAAGACAAAGGACACTTCCTTTACGGGAAAGTGTCCTTGAATTTGCCGATGAGTGGACAATTATCGAACCATTTTGTCGAGGGAATGCGCAAGATCTATGAACTTGAACCCTTTATAAAAATAGAAAATTCAACTCACGATAGGATAAATAAGATGTCGAAAAACTATAAAGCAGCGATTTAAGAGAGTCGTACAGCAATTTTTGCTCTTTTCTTTACCTCCTTCACATCAATAGAACAACAAAGTCAACGACAGAGGGGGTTTCAAGGGGGAGAGAATTTGGAAAATGTTTATAACTTGCGATGGTTCTTTAACAAGTTGAAAAATCAATATTTTTTACCAAATAATTCATTCAAAAAGTTAGATTTCTGTTGTGCTGCTGGGAGCTCATTCGATAGAACACTTTGCCTTAACTGTTCCGGAAGACTTGGCGGACGCAATTTTAAAAGATCTGCTATGCCAGTAAATGTTGATGCAGGTTTCTTAGAGAATGTTTTTAAAGTTTTATAAAAAACATATCCTTGTTTGTTTTGAACGGAAATATTTAACCCTTTCGCTTGAGCAAAAGATTTATTTTCTATGAAAACTTTGATGCACTCACAATCGACTTCTAGAACTGTATTTCCAACTTGATTGGTTGTAATGAAATCCAAATTACGATTTTGCCATTCTTCGTACGCAAGGTGTTCTGAAGAGGCATTTCCGAATAAGGTTAACTGAGGACGAATATGATCTAAAAATTCATAAGATCGCTTTGAATCACGTCCGTGATGTGGTGCTAACAAGAAAGCACAATCTTGAATCGCTTTTTGATTCCTTTCAAGTACATATTCCCAGCTTGCGTCATGTGCATCGCCAGGAAATAGGATTTTTCCTGCAGGATTTTCAAAAAGAATAATATATGAAGAATTGTTAATATCAGAATCTTTGAATAGATCTTTGCTTGGGGCTAGGATGTGAAGGTTATCCCCTGTGCAAAAAACATTATCACCTTTATTGGCGTATACAAATTGATCTCCTGCTAAGGGATTTAAAATTGTAATATCCTTCGATTTTCCATTAATAATGTTCGCGTATGCATTCCAATCCTCTTCGCAGTATGGACTACCACTAAAATCAGGTTTTGCTTTATGGACGCTAGTATGCCAGAAATGGTTAATCGACAGATTGTCCATAAGAAGTTTTAGCCCGTCCATGTGATCCATGTCAGGATGAGTAAGAATAAATCTCCAAATAGAGTTAACGTTCAATGATTTAAGATAGTTTATGGGGTTTGTTAAGGATTGACCCATCTTAAAATCCCCCCTTGGCCTTTCGCCTTGAAATAATGCTGCGGTTAACGTCTTTGAACGTATTTTATCAAATCGAGCATTGCAAATATCAATCATTGATACTCGACCGCTACTATGCTGAATGATTGTGGAAGCACCTGGTTTAACATTAAGAAAGTGAACTGATGAAGTCAAGTGATCTCCTTCGAAAAGCTTTTTTCCTTATTTGCAACTTCATTAGTGCTTATCAGGGAAGCTCGTGATTTCCCTATACCCCAGGTCGCTTGGGCGACCTCTTCAATCCTAGAGAGGAATTTATCGGGATTGAGGCCAGCAATGAAAGCTAATGCATAAAATCCTGTCTCAGTGGCATTAGGTCTTATTCCTGCTTCCAAAATCAATAAGCCTGCTTGAAGAAAAAGACAGCTAATTGCCCCGCACATAATGCTTACAATTGGGCGTAGGTAATACCATATTTCCCAGTCGAGATCCCATTGTTTTTGAACGCACTTATTTAAGTAGATCGCCCGAAAACAATAAGTACATCCACCTAGGCCGCCCACGAAAGAACAAGTTAAGTAGTGCTTAAAGGGCTCCAACCAGATAGGAATTTCATGGTAAATGGTAGCTATGCCACAGCCGATAAGAAGTCCAGTAACTATACAGAGATAAAAAATTATTTTATACACATGCCCTCTTTCCAGAAAAAAATAAATTATCATCGATCAAGAAAAATGTCTAGACTTTTTGCAGAAAATATGCAAAAATGAAGAAAATACATGAAATATATAGGAGAAAATCCCTTGTTATTGCAATTTTCAGTCAAAAACTTTCGATCTTTCGAGAAAGAAGAGGTTTTGAATCTGTCCGCAGGGAAAGGGTCAGAGCTGCGGGATTCGAATACATTTGAATTTTCTCAAAGTCAACGCCTTGTTCGCTCCGCCGTAATTTACGGTCCCAATGCCGGTGGAAAAAGCAATTTGATCCGAGCGATTTTTTTCCTACAGCAGTTTGTGCTGGCATCTTCAACGGCATACCAAGAAAAGCAAAAAATCCCTCTGCAACCATTTCGACTCAACGAAAAATCTCAAAGTGAGCCGAGTGAGTTTTCTATCGATTTCGTTTGTAATGATGTTCGGTTCACTTATCACGTAGCTCTCAATGAAGATCAAATCATAAATGAAGAGCTTTACGCATATCCTAAGAACTATCGTCAAACCTGGTTTACTAGAAAATGGAATCCATCTTCAAAAGTATATGACTGGTATCAAGGCCCAAGCTTTAAAGGAGAACATAAAGTTTGGGAACAGATGACACGAACTAATGCTTTATATCTTTCCACAGCAGTGCAATTCAATAGCGAGCAGCTAAAACCCATTTTTCTTTGGTTTAGAGATCAACTTGTCATTTTGCTAAAAAATGGCCCTGCACAAGAAATTTATTTTAATCCTGATCTTACCTTTCAATTTCTAAAAGATCCCAAAACAGCGGTATGGATTCACAAATTCATGGAATGTGCAGATATTGGAATCGAAAATTTTCACTTAATTGAAGAAGAAGCCCCTCCAATAAAAAAGATAGCCGTAAAAACACAGCATAAAATGCTTAATTCTGACCAAAAAGTATTTTTCGACCTGTTTTTAGATGAATCAGATGGCACACAAAGACTCTTTTCACAGGCAGGAGGATGGTTAAAAGCCTTGCGTGAAGGTTTGGTGCTTTTTGTGGATGAATTAGATCTTCACCTTCATCCGAATATTGTCAGATATCTTATAGAGCTTTTTCATAGCCCTAAAACAAATCAAAAGAATGCTCAACTTATTTTCACTACTCACGACACTTCTTTGCTAGATAGTGATTTATTTAGAAGAGATCAAGTGTGGTTTGTACAAAAAGATGATCATCAAGGATCGCGTCTTTATTCTCTTCTGGATTTCAAACCCCGCAAAGGAGAAGCAATCGGTAAAGGCTATCTACAGGGACGTTACGGGGCTCTGCCATACATAGGAAAATTTCGCTTCTAATGACCAAAAAACTCTCTATTAAATCCTATCGAAAACCTGACAATCGCTATTCCCCTCTTGATCTAGTGGTTTGTGAAGGTGAAACCGAAGTAGATTACTTTTGTGAACTTGCGAGAAGTTTGCGTGTGCATGTACACATATGCAAGGGCGATGGAACAGACCCTAAAAGCATTGTGAATACAGCAAAACGTAAAGCAAAGGAAGATGGCATGAAATATGATCAAATATTTTGCGTATTCGATCGAGACAACAATCTGCCAGCATTCCAGGAAGCTATCCAACTGTGCAAATCCAAAAAATTTATTCCGATCGTTTCTAATCCTTGTTTCGA
>JBKEAL010000092.1:0-2998 GCA_047972195.1 Parachlamydiaceae bacterium | reverse complement strand
AATTTCTAAATGTTTTGACTCCTGAAATGCAAGAACTTGCGCTTGAGCAGTTTTCAGAAAAGCAGTTGGAAAAAATCGGACCGTTTTTAGCCGAGATCTTGGCTAAATTATTCTGATTCCTATAAAATTGTAGTCATCTTTTAAGAGGTGTTCATGAAGCGTTTTCTGATCGTACTTTCAGCCCTATTTCTTTTAATCACACTATTCGTCGCCCTAGCGCCTACCTTCATATCGAGCACCTTTGGAAAGAATGTGTTACTGAGCCAAGTCAATCGTAAAATTGACGGTCAATTGACGGTCGAATCGCTTGATTTGAGCTGGTTGGCAGGGCAATCGATCAAGGGAGTACGGTTGACAGACCGCAATGGAAAAATGATCGTTGCTTTAGACGAAATTGATGCCGACTCTTCTCTCTGGGGTGTTTTATTTTCCCACTCCGACCCCGAACCTTTTCACTTGCGCAACCTCGAAGCGGAGATTGGGCAAGACGTTGATGGAGTGACCAACCTGCAAGCTCTTTTAGGTCTTAAAAAGTCCAGAACTTCCGATTTTTCCCGTGCCACAGTTCTTCTCAGCAAAGTGAATGCTGACCTTTTGAAAGTGGGGCCAAACGACTGGAGCTTAAAGGCGGCAGGCCTAACCAAGCAAAACGAGATCCGTGGGCAGTTTGATTTGACAGCGAGCTTAGGGAATAACCTCAACGTCACAATGCAAGCGCAAAATTTCCCCGTCCTGTTTATCGACCAAACGTTGTCGATAAAAAAGCCGGAACTCTCAGGAGTGTTGCCAAGGCTTCTCGGCAATTCCTTCGACCTGCACGTAGACTTAACTCACAGCGATAATGGCCAGAACTTTCATCTGATCGGGAAAAGCCCTTATACAAACCTCAACTTTGTAGGTGCCCTTGAAGATGGCGTACTCTCTGTAAATCCAAGCAGCCAATTATCCTTTGCGATCCCTCAAGAACAACTCAACCAACTTCTCAAACAAGAGAATAAACTGCAGTTACAGCAACCCTTTTCCGGAAAGCTTGTAGCGCATGCCTTTAAGCTCCCGATCTTAGCGCCTGAACAGGCAAATATCGACTTAACCTTTACCTTAGACCCGGTCACTCTCTCAGCTCTTGATGACAAGCAAAAACTCTCACTCAAAGATAGTACGATAACGGCGTCGAATAAGAGCAACCAGAAATCACTACTAGTCAATGTGAATGCCGCAGGCGCTGCAAATAGCGACCCGTTCTCACTCAATTTAGCCTTCGAACTCCCCTCGCATTTTTTAGCCAATCCCGACCTCAAAGGACTGTTAAAAGAAGGTATCTTGACTAAGGGAACTCTGAATAGCCCACTAAATGCCACATGGAACGGCACTGTTAAGGAGCACAACAGCAGCTTTGACATTGGACTTGGATACCAAGGATACTCCATAAATAGCCTCCATATTCTCGTGGACCAATTGTCTATAGATAACAAGAATGGCGTTAGCGTGTTGGTCAATAGCAATGGTGATGATAATGTTTCCGGATCGTTCTATTTTGACGACATGACTGCCAAGAATTTTCACATCAACATGAGCCTAAGCAGCTTTAATCCAACCTTCTTAGAAAAGGTATTGCCTGATCAACCCGTTCAAAAATATGTCGGCAGTTCCATTGATGCCAAAATCGTGGCTAGCCGTCAAGACAACGGCGATGTAAAGAGTGTGATTGAAATCCAGGCACCCAAAGAAACAGACGGATTTCTAAAGAAGCTTAATGCAAAATTCAATCTCGAACCTGACTACGATGTGACTTTTGAGATCTCCTCTCAACAAAAAGTGGGTTCATTCAATGTGACAGGCACCACACAAGACCTGTTTGACAGCAAAGGATCCTTGAATCTACAAAATGCGCTTGTTACTCTTAAAGGCACGACAAAGCACTTCCCGATCGCTTTGATTGCGCAAATTGCTACCGGCGACAAAGAACTCTCCAAGAAAATGGAAGCGCTGATCGGAACGCAAATCGATGCCGACTTTAGTGCTGAAATTAGACAGAGCAAAGGCCCCTTGAAGGCCTCTCTTAAGGGCGTAAATGGATCCGCCAACATTGAAGGTGTCATTGCCCAAAACGGATTTACTCTCACCAGCCCTCTTACAGCTTCTCTTAAAATTACACCACAACTGGAACGGATGTTCTTAAGAGATTCATTACCACTGTTGAGCAGCGCCGTTAGCTCAGACGTACCTATAGAATTAACCATTGCTACAGAAGGCTTTATCCTCCCCCTCCCCTCCCCTTCTTTACAAAATGTGCAGATTGGAAGTGCTGTCCTCGACTTGCATAAAATTCAATTCACTCGCGATGGACAATTAGGGAAAGTAGCTTCCCTCTTAGGCATCACCCAAAACAACTTTGAAGTATGGTTCACCCCAATCTACCTATCCCTGACTCAAGGGTATCTGGACATGAGGCGTGTCGACATGCTAATTGCTAATACCTATCCTCTCGCAAGCTGGGGCGTAGTGGATTTCAACAAAGAAGCTTTAAAGATTACCATTGGTTTAACGCCTGCAGCGCTTCTAAACGCCTTTAAAGTCTCCACTTCGAACTCCTACATGCTCCAAATTCCCGTAAGAGGGCCGATCTCTAAGCCGGAAATCGACACAGCTAAAGTCACAACACGCATCTCAAGCCTAGTTGCCCAAAGCCGCGGTGGCCCGGAAGGGTTAGTTCTTGGCACAGTCCTCGATGCCGCAAGCGGCGCTTACACTGAGGACCGCCCACCAGCCCCTACAACCGACCCACTCCCCTGGAAAACCACTATCGAACAAAAAAAATCCGATAATGAGTCTCTCCCTGAGAAAATCCTCGACGCTCCTGAAAAAATCATCGAGCAACCAATCAAGGAGCTGCAAAAGGGCACCAAAAAACTCCTCAAAGGGCTCTTTGGTTAACCCCTTTCCCGTGCCCGTGAGCATGCCCGTGCCCGAATTTTGAGAAAGAATGCACACGGGAATG
>JBKEAL010000087.1:0-15014 GCA_047972195.1 Parachlamydiaceae bacterium | reverse complement strand
GCGATGCGTGAAGCGCTTGATTTTGCCTCGAAAATTTTCCATACTTTGCTTCTTAATACTGCTGAAGGGCATCAGGCGCTTCGTTATCTGATGAACCGCGGCATCTCCCTCGATTTTGTGCGGAAATTTGGAATAGGCTATGCGCCGAATGTTCCCGGGATTTTGTGGCCGATGCTCGCTGCAAAAGGCGTCTCGCAGGAAATTGCGCAAGCGTGCGGGTTGTTGGCCCCAAAAGGGGATTTTTTCAGAGACCGCATCATGTTTCCCATTCGTGCAGGCACCGGTCATGTGATTGGATTCTCCGGACGAAAGTTTAAAGAGGAGACCTTTGGCGGAAAATATGTGAATACTTCTGAAACCCCTCTCTTTAAAAAATCGCGCGTACTGTTCGGTTTGAATTATTCGCGGCAAAGAATAGCCAAGGAAAGAATCGCTCTGGTCGTTGAAGGGCAGATCGATGCTTTAAGACTCATTGATGAGGGATTGGATTTTACAGTTGCCGGACAGGGAACAGCTTTTGGTGAGGGGCATGTCGATGAGTTGGCTAACTTAGGCGTCCTCACCGTTTATCTCGCATTGGATGCTGACCTTGCCGGTAAAAAAGCCGCGATCAAGATCGGCGACTTGTTTCAAAAGCGGGGGATTGAAGTTAAAGTCGTTCCCTTACCTAAAGAATACGATCCCGATCTTTACGTCAAAGAAAAGGGAGCTGAAGCATTTTTAGAATTGCTTAAACAAGCTGAAGATTATCTTTCGTTTCTCGTCAACACGCACGGCGAAGAGAGAGACTTAAGTTCTCCTGCGCAAAAAAATGATCTCGCTTTGGAATTAGGCAAGCAGATCAGAGCTTGGGATGCCCCTTTGATGGTGCATGAATCCTTAAAGAAGTTATCGCATCTACTCAAAGTACCTGAAACTCTTGTTGGAGTCGGTCAAATAGAAGTAGCGCCTCTCTATTATAAAAAGGCTGCAAACGTTGGACTGTATGAGATTGATCCTGACTGGGTGATGGAAACAGACGTATTGATCTGGCTGCTTCACACAAATCCTGAATTGGAAGCGCTCATCGAAAAGCATCTTACAGCTGCATCATTCATTTTGCCGATCTCCCAAAAGACGTTCCAGCACTATCTAGAGCGAAAACAGGAAGGAAAGAAGCTGGATCTTATCGCATTGTGCCAACTTGAAGAGGGGGTAGGTCAGAAGCTGGTAGAAGAGATGACATCAAAGAAGATCAATCGAGAAAAACAGGAACTTTATTTCAAAGCGGCTCTGCAAAAGTTATTGGATCGCAATTGGCTGGCAAAGCGAGAACAGGTTTGGGCCAAAATCCAGCGAGGGGCAAGTTCCGAGGACGAAGAAATCGCCCTGGCTAAAGAGTTTGAGGAGATAAAAAAATGCCGACCTCAAGTGTAAAACCCAAGCATTTGCTTTTTTACGATGGCAGCTGCGGCCTATGCGACCACGCCGTACAATTTGTTTTAAATCGGGATACTCAAGGACTCTTTGCGTTCGCCCCTTTACAGGGATCTACTGCTAAAAGCTTCTTTCCCACTCCACCTAAAGAAGACAGTCTGATTCTCATCGAAAATTACGATACAGCTTCTTCTCAAAAATTCCTTTTTGGCAAAGGTGCCTTTCGCATCTTGTGGCTCTTAGGCGGTATTTGGGCGCTGCCTGGCCTTCTCAATTTTATCCCATCAATTTTTTACGATTGGGGGTACCGCCTTGTCGCAAAGAATCGCCATCGACTCTTCTCCCAAACGGACTGCAAGCTTCCTACGCCCGAAGCCAAAGAGAGATTTTTACCGTAAAGTTGGTTAGAGTGTTTTTATTGCAGAAATGAAAAGGAGATCTGCTACGCAAAATTGGATAAAAAACAGCTTCTTCAATCAATGAAAGAGCTAAAGGATTAATAGACTTCTTTCGAAAGATTCACACTGTGAATATTCTTTAAGACAAACCACTTATGGATAAATTGCAATGTTTCCTTTTGAGAAGGAAACGCTAGTAATTCTAACGATTCTGAAAGAGTACACCACCGATACTGGTCATGTTCATTTGAAGCAATGGTAATGGGTTGTGTGCAGTTTGCGAATGTGCAAAAATTCGCACTAAAAGCGATACTCTTTTTTGACTGATCGTAAAACATGGTCACATCAACGTTATAGATATCCTTGCACACTAAACCAGTTTCCTCAAAAATCTCTCTACGGATGGCTGAACTTGCTGATTCATCTTGATTTAATTTTCCAGTGACCATTTGCCAAATGCCTGGAAGGTAACTTTCAAATGAACGACGTAGCAGAAGGAATAAAGGTTCTGATTGCGATGTTGAGTCTACAATATACCCTGCTACGAAGTTCGGCTGAACCATACCAAGCAAAAATTTACTTCAGATCTTTTGAAATATCGACATAAGGTTGAGTTCCTTTGGTGTCCATTTTTTTGATCTCTTTGGCATTCAGATCGAATGTCTTTAGGTCAGCCAGGCGGATGGTTTGGTCGTCGTAGGTTCTGAAGTAGTATTTGAGGTTACTGGGGTCGTGGACGACGGTGGCCTGGGTAAAGTCGCTATAAGTGACTCCATCTTCAACACTGCGGGCTGCCCCAACCGGGATGTCGAATTGGTTGAGGATGTGAAATAGCTGGAAAACGGATTGATCGGCATTGTCAGATGGAATAGCTGTGATTGAGTAGATCGAGGCTCTTACGAAGCGGGAAGGAGGTGTGAAATCGCCGGGGAGGCCGACCATTCCGGAACCTTGACCAAAAGGCGCAAGTTCTATTCCATCGACAGCTAGTGGTTTTACATTGATTGGTGTGAGATTGATGAAATTCCGAAGGTTGGTCAAATGCCAGTCAATATTTGGAGAGTTTGTAAAAGTGCCAATAGGGTTCTCTTTAACTTCTAAAGTGCCATTGATCGGTTCAATCGTAATTGCACGGCCGCTCTTATCGTATACGATGTAATGGAATGGTGCAGCAACAGGGCCCCAAGCTTTAGCAATAGTTGGGGCAATCACAACATTTTTAATCCCTTCTCTTACTTCATCTAAAGTTGCAAATTGGGAAAGAATCCAGTTCGGGAAATCGATAGGCGATAGGGATTTTTGGATGTTGTCCTTAGTGGTAGGAGTATATTTTGCATATGTGGGAAAGTAAAAAGTCCCAATCGAAAGTCCTTTTTCATTCATTCCATCCATTAAGTCCGGTGAACCAAAACAGCTGACCCCAACAGAGGCGTACTTCGCGGTATACTTCAGCCCATCTCCAAGAGGAGTGGTTGCCGTGAAGGCATAACCCCTAGGCACGACCTGAACAGTAGTGTCGACAATGATGCCAAACTCAAGCGTGCGTCCATGCACCGCCGAGCCATCTTTCGCTTTTAAACGCAGGCCTGTGCACGCCTCAGACGACAAAGTAATCGCACAGAATACAGACGTAAGAATGATAGCCCATTGACGCATCTTTCCCTCCCTAGGTGTTTTTCCCCATCCTATAGGAATATTTTTATACAGTATATGCTAAATTTGAATTGTATAACATATCATGTTGTGTTATACTAAAATTAACAGGAGGAAGCTATGAATTTCACTGTTTATGTAAGTAAGAAAACAGGGGATCGGATTGCAAAAATGGCAAAAAGTCTTCAACGCAGTCGTAACTCAATTGTTGCAGAGGCTTTGGACGAATGGTTGGATCGTCATGTTGTTCCAAAATGGCCAAAATCCTTTTTTGATTTTCCTTCGGTAGGTGAAGTTCCGGATTTTCGTTCTTATCGAAAAGAGCTTCAAGCACCTTCTGAGGATCCTCTTTCATGAACTTTTTGCTAGATACATGCGTAATTTCCGATTTTTTTAAAAAACATCCTTCGGTAACGGAGCATCTTCAATCTGCTTCTCCTGAGCAGATTTACATATCGTCTGTAACAGTCATGGAAGTCGAGTATGGCTTGCATCTTCATTCAGATCGAACTAAGAAACTCATGCCGCTTTGGAAGGATCTGATAGGATTGATTGCTATAGTTCCATTTTCACCTGAATGTGCATTAGCTGCTGCAAAAATTCGATCAGGCTTAAAGCGAGACGGACGGTTAATTGGTCCGTACGACATTCTAATTGCAGGAAGCGCCTTGTCTCACGATATGGTTTTAGTTACTTCCAATACTAACGAATTCAACCGTATTTCAGACCTTAACCTTGAAGATTGGCGTGTTACTTCTTCGGGTTGATTTTGTTAAAGTCTAGGAGTAAGCCAAAGAGGCTGAATACTTTCTGTAAAAGGGCCAGGCGGTTTTCGCGCTTTTTGGCGTCGTCGTCCAGGATTTTTACTTGGGTAAATAGTTGATCTAGTGAGACTTGCAGTTCCGAGAGGCTTTTGAAAGCGCTGCCGTAGTCGTGGTGTTGCAGGGCGTGGGATAGCTTTTGTTCCACTTGAAGGCAGTCTTTGTGCAAGTCGATCTCGGCTGGCTCTTTTAATGCGTCGGGCTTGAGTGTGTAGGCCATTTCGGGGATCTGGCCTTTGGCGCGCTTAAACACTTCGTATAGCTTGTCAAAACCGGGGCCTTCTGTACGGAAATCTTTTAAAGCGGAGATGCGAGAGAAGGCATCGTAAATGTCGTTAAATCCAAGTGAGAGGCACGCTTCGATTTCGTCTTTAGCTAGGCCATCTTCGAGAAATACGGTACGGATGCGGTTTTCAATGAACTGTTCGATCTCTTGCGGCACTTCCGGTTTTACATAGCCTTGCGGAAAGTGTGTGACACATTCGCTCAGGATTTGTTTCAACGGCAAGCGGAACTGGTTTTTCAGAAGGATGCGGATCAAGCCAAGCACCTGCCTTCTCAGGGCATAAGGATCGCTTGAGGAGGTGGGCTTAAATCCTGCGGCAAAGCAGCTGATCAGGTTGTCAATTTTGTCGGAAAGGCTCAACAAAATACCGATAGGAGATTGCGGGAGGGGTGCGTTTTCACCTTTGGGCATCCACTGCTCTTCCAGGCTGAGGGCAACTTGTGGATCTTCCTTTTGCTCTAATGCGTAGATTTTTCCCATCACTCCTTGAAGCTCCGGAAACTCATAGACAACACCGGTTGTTAGGTCTGCTTTAGAAAGAGAAGCGGCTCGTTCCAGTAGTTTGGGATCTGCAATCGGAAGGAACTTCAATAAGGTGTGCGCGTGCTTTCCAATTCTTACGGATTTGTCAAATAGGGTTCCCAGTCCTTTCAGGTAGGTAACGCTTTTGAGTTGGTCGACAAAGTGTTCGAGAGGATGCTGTTTGTCCTGTTCAAAGAGGAACAACCCATCCCTTAAGCGCGAAGAAAGCACTTTCTGATTGCCTTTGCGGATTAAGTCCGTTGGCTTGTTGTTGGCTGTGATGACGAAGAGGTTTGCCAACGTGCCATCCTTCTTTTCTAGCGGGAAGTACTTCTGGTGCTCCACCATTTCAGAAACTAGTACCTCTTTAGGCGCCTTCTGGAACGAAGGATCAAATGATGCATAAGTAAGGTGCGGCCATTCCACTAAGTTAACCACTTGCGGAATCACTTTTTCTCTTTGGATTGCAGTGCAGCCAGTTTCTTTTTCAACGGCTGCCAGTTGACTTAAGATCTCTTCTTTGCGTTTCTGTTCTGACGGGATGACAAAATGTTGGTTCAGTTCGTCGACATAGCTTGCAGCGCTGCTTATTGCAAAAGGTTCAGGTGCGAGCTGTCTGTGGCCGACGGTTAACCGATCGGATGCTACCGTGCCAATTACCAGCGGAAGCACCTCTTCACCCAATAGCGCGACAATCCAGCGGATAGGGCGTGCAAAAGTGATCTGCTCCTTGCCCCAACGCATTTTCTTGGGGAAATCAATTGCCAAAATCGCTTGAGGTAACTCTTTTTGCAGCAGTGGCGCCACAGGTTCGCTGGGTTCCACTTTTTCTCCAAAGAGATAGTCTGCGCCCTTGATCTGCTCAATACGCACTCCTTTTGGGAGCTGTGATAGAGAGCAGGGTTCTAATCCTAACGAACGGAAAAAGCCCTGTGCAGACGGTTGAGGAGCACCATTAGCATCGAAAGCTTGCTGAACAGCTGGACCGCGCTTTTCTTCTCTCTTTTCCGGTTTATTCAGAGCGAGATCTTTGATCAATATGGCAACTCTTCTAGGAGTTCCAAAGAGCTCCACACCGCCGTGAGGAATCTGGTGCTGCGACAACTTATTTAGAACAGCTTTTTTGAGTCCTTCGATCGCAATCGGTACAAAAGTTGCCGGAAGCTCTTCTACGCCGATTTCCAAGAGAAAGTCTCTTGTTTCAGCAGGCTTTGGATGCGATAAAGCAGCAGGAAGAACAGCTAAAATAGGTGCAGGCTCTTCCTTGTCTTTAAAGCGCTCTAGTAGAGGAAACCCTTGTTCATTGCGCGAGTTAACATACGCTTCCGCAATCAATCGAGCTAAGTCGCGGATTCTACCGATATAGCCGTTTCTTTCCGTAACAGAAATCGCGCCTCTTGCATCGAGCATATTGAACGCGTGTGAAGCCTTCATGACAAAATCGTAAGCGGGGAGAGGAAGTTTTAATTCGACCAGGCGTTTGGCTTCTTTTTCGTAATCTTCAAAATGGCGGAACCACATTTCTGGGTTTGAGTGCGAGAAGTTGTAGTGGGTGAACTCAAACTCGTTTCTTTTGTAAATGTCGCCATAAGTGACATCGCCGCCCCACACTAAGTCAAAGGTGCTATCGACACCTTGCAGGAAAGTGGACAAGCGCTCGATTCCGTAAGTGATCTCTCCTGTGACAGGGGAGAGATCTTGGCTTCCAATGCACTGAAAATAGGTGAATTGGGTCACTTCCATCCCATCCATCCACACTTCCCATCCAAGACCCCAAGCGCCTAGAGTAGGAGATTCCCAATCGTCGTGCACAAAGCGGATGTCGTGTTTGCTCAAGTCAAAGCCGATTGCTTCCAGAGATTTCAGATAGAGATCCAATATGTTCGGAGGCGATGGTTTTAGGACAACCTGGTACTGGAAGTAATGCTGCATGCGGATCGGATTTTCACCAAATCGTCCATCAGCTGGTCTTCGGCTTGGCTCAATGTAGGCTGCACGATAAGGTTCGGGACCCAAGCTTCTTAAAAACGTAGCAGGATTGAATGTGCCGGCGCCGACCTCAAGATCGTAACCCTGATGCACGATGCAGCCCTCTTTTTCCCAAAACTCTGTAAGCTTCCGAAGAATCTGCTGAAATGTAAGCATGAAGTTCCTAAAAATGATGATTCAAACCCAACTTGCGATCAATAGCGGCTCAGATTCGAATTCTTTTCCTCTAGGAGCTCGCAAAAAGAAGTGACTCATATTAAGAAATATGGGCCACTTCTTTTTGCGAGCTCCTAGAGAGAAAATAACTTCGAAGATGAGTCACTATTGATCGCAAGTTGGGTTTAAGTATAGTATCGCAACAGGAAGATTTTATGCAAAAAAGGGATAGTTCAGGATGGAAAGAGCTTCTTAGCGAGCAAGAGCTTTCAGATGAGCTTTGCCCGATGGTTTCTATCATCGTTCCCACTTTTAACAATGCGCGCGGCATCGCACTGACGATTGAAAGTCTCTTGAAACAGCGCTATCCCGATTTTGAAATCCTCGTCGTCGATGCCGGATCTGAAGACCGCACTTTAGAGATCGTCAAAAGCTACCATGACGAACGCATTAGGCTCTGCTCCGTAACAGGATATAACCGTTATGAAATGGTCAACAAAGGCATTTCCCTTTCAGAGGGACTCTATTTGAACATTTTGTTTCCTGGTGACTACTATATCCATATCGACACTTTGCGCATCATGATGCGTCTTGCCGTCGAGCACAATAACCCCAGCATTGTTTATTGCGGCTGCTTGCTTCGCGAGGCGCGTAAAGACGTTAAAGTGCTCTACAGGGCATTGAACATAGACCTCCTCAAGATGGGTCAGCAACCCACTAGCCTGCAGTCCATCTGGATAAAGAATACCTTGTTCACAGCGTTGGGTAAATTTAACTCTCACCTTACTCTAAGAGGTGGTTTTGATCTTTTATGCCGCTTTATGCAGACAGAAGACCCGCATTTCGTCTCTACCTCAAGGGTTTTGACTGATTACGACTTGAGAGGTGTGACTAGAACTATGGTCATCAGGCACTTTAGGGAGACATTTTCCGTTTTAAGGCACCATTTCGGCTGGGTCGATGCTTTTGCCTGGCTATGGCGCCAGAACGAGGTTTCGCGCTACTTCAGACTTTTAGGCAAAAGCTTGAAAGTAGCTATTTTCGGAAGAGAATAGTTTACAAAATTTCCTCTAGTTAAGTAAACTTCTTGCTTGTTTCGTAAATATTTTTTTAAAGGATCTAACTATGCGCTTTTCTCAAATCCAATCTATTACTCATTTTAATGAATATATTGCTGATTGTCAGGTCATTCGGTGTAACAATAACCAGCGTTTTGGGAAAATTGGAGAAAGCAGTCATTCGATGCAATCGTTAGTGCTCAAACTGCAGAATTTGGTGCGCGAGTTGCCTTTACTACCTTCTCCAAGCATAGGCATCGCCCTCGATGGAAGAGTGATCATCCAGGCAGGAATGTCAGAGATAGAAGAAGAAGCTCTCTTTTCAACAGTAAATGATCTGTTGGCGATTCAAGCGAAATTGGAAGACCTCGACTCAATCGCTCGATTCTCTAAAAATAAAGGCATCCGAGCTAAGTTTAGTCGATGGGTGACTCGTGTTGCTCTACATTGTCGTTATGGCAAGCAGCCAACTCCTGCAAAGCTATTGGCGAAGATCTCAATCATCCTGGATAACAAAATTAAACAGGAGACGAGAGTAACGGAACAGAGCCGCGAACTCATGGGAGAGGCTAAAATATTGATCAGAAGCTCCTTGCAGAAATTGCAACAGACGATTAAAAACGCTTTATCGAATAAGACTGCGATTTTCATCATTCAAGATGAACTATCAGAATCATCTAGCAGCTCTATTGAGGTCTCGTTTACATCACTGGAAGAGATACCAGAACCACCGCAAGATGCAGCTCCAAAGCCCCTTGTCCGTCCTACATCACAGTTGTTGCAAGCAGGAAAAGAAAAAATATTGGGACGCCTTAAGGGTAAGCGGCGGTCGATCACATTGCTTCCTGAGCCTAAAAGAGATCGTCCGGAATCCGCTATGTTGCGCGAGCAAAAAACCGCTCTCAAACCAGGAAAACGCCAATCGAGAAAATCGCTGCCTAAACCTACGTCAGGTCGTCCAAATTCCATCATGCTACGCAGTCAAAAAAGCACACTCAAAGTGTTAGACGAGGCAGCCAAGAGAGTGCATTCTCCGACAAGAACAGGATGGGAGAGAGTGATCGGCGGAGCGATGGATGAAAGGCGTTCCAAATTTCAGGATTCTTCACAAGATGAAAGCAGTTGGACGGAGTAGTCAAAATTCGCATATTTAGCTTGAATGATTATAGATTATTAATAAAGAATGTGATAGTATTTTTGCATGTTAACGATTTCATCACTCACAATTCCTGAACTTTCCGCCTTTTTAAAAGAAGAAGGGGAAAAAGAATTCCATGCAAAGCAGATCGCCGATTGGGTCTACCAAAAAGGCGTCTTGAGCTGGGATAAAATGAGCAATCTTGGAAAAGCTTTGGTAGAAAAGCTTTCCAAGAAGCTTAAGCTCACTACCTTAACCTTGGTTAAGGTGACCGAATCCGCCGACGGAGAAACGTATAAGTTTCTCTGGAGACTTTCTCAAGGTGAATTGGTCGAATCCGTGCTTATCTGTTCCGGAGTGAGAAGAACTGTTTGCGTCTCATCTCAGGTGGGTTGTCCTGCTAAGTGCGCCTTTTGCGCATCAGGACAAGCAGGGTTCTTCAGGAATTTGAATGCAGGTGAAATTGCAGAGCAAGTCGTGCAGATCAACGCTTGGCTGAAAGAGAAGGGCGAGCGCGTTTCTCATATCGTGTATATGGGAATGGGCGAGCCTTTAAAAAACTACAAAGAAGTTTTGCGATCGATCCGTCTTATTACTGACCCTCAGTTAATGGGACTGGCAGACCGCCGCATCACGGTTTCTACCGTCGGAATCGTCGACGGCATTGAACAGCTTGCTGAAGAAGGGCTCAAGATCAGTCTCGTTCTTTCCCTGCATGCGCCTAATCAAAAGATCCGCGAAAAAATCATTCCTTACGCAAGAAAATATCCTCTGGAAGACATTCTTGCAGCAATGGATAAGTACGCAGAAAAAACCAAGCGAGACATCACATACGAGTATGTGCTTCTTGCCGGCATCAATGATCATCCAGACCATGCTTACGAACTTGCCAAGCTGCTCAAAGGCAAACAGTGCACTGTCAATTTGATCCCGTATAACCCAATTCCTGGACGTAATTTGAAGCGTCCCGATACGAAAGCGATCAAAAATTTCCGCAGCGTCCTCTTTGGCTGTAAGATCGTCAACACTTGCCGTTACACGAAAGGTGTCGACATCGCTGCAGCATGCGGACAGTTGGCGATGCAGGAAAAGACAGCTCAAAAAGGGTTGCCGCAAGCGGATAGCGCTTGCTCAGAATAACTTCATCCTGCATTTTTAACGCATGGGCCACTTTGATCAAAAACGATTAAACCTCTATCCACAAGATCCGGGCGTCTACCTGATGAAAAATCAGGCGGGCGTTATTCTCTATATCGGCAAAGCCAAAGTCTTGCGCTCCCGTCTAAAACAATACTTCTTAGCGGAAGGGGACGGACGCTGGATGGTGCCGTTTTTGATAGCGGAGCTCGCCGACATCGAAACGCTAGTCACCAAAAGTGAAAAAGAGGCGCTCCTTCTAGAAAATACATTAATCAAAAAGCATAAGCCGCGCTTTAACGCGCTTCTGAAAGACGACAAAACTTATACAGCGATCATGGTGAATAATCTTCATCCTTGGCCCATGCTTCAGCTGGTCCGTTACAAAGGCAAACCCAAGGCTAAAGGGTTGTACTTCGGCCCTTATGCGAGCACTTATAGTGCCAGAGAAACACTGGATGCCCTGCAAAAGATCTTTCCGTTGCGGCAATGCAGCGATCAGGAACTACTTCGTCGAGAAAGGCCTTGCATTCTGTACGGCATGAAGCGTTGTAGCGCCCCTTGCGTTGGGTTAGTGTCAAAAGAGGCCTATCAGGAAGATGTGTCGAATGCGATCAAATTTCTAAAAGGGAAAAACAAAGAGATCGTGGAAGCTTTGCGTAAAAAACGCGACGAGGCATCCGCCTTGCTGGACTTTGAGAAAGCGCAAGAGATCCACCATCTACTTGAGTCGATAGAGAAAACGCTCCAACCTCAAAGTGTTGATGCTCCCTTAAGAGGCTTTTCAGGTATTGCACTCAACCTTTACAGACAGGGTGATGAGGTACTACTCTCCGAGCTGCAGATCTCGACCGGTAGAGTGATGGGTTACCGCCATTTGAGCTTCTCCAAAATCGCTGAAGAAGACAGTGAGTTATTCTCAACCTATCTTCTACAAACATACCAAGACTCGGAGTTTGTGCCCGATGAAGTGCTCCTTCCTATCGAACTAGAGGATAAAGAGGCACTTGAGGAAGTGTTAAATCTTAAAATTTCTGTCGCTAAGAGGGGAGATCGCCTCTCTTACAGCGAAATGGCGTTCAAAAACGCAGAAGCCGCTTTCAAACAGAAAAAAGACGCAAGTGCTATCCGAGAGAAGACACTGCTAGAAATTCAGGAGAAATTGAGGCTGACGCGCTTTCCCGAACGGATCGAGTGTTACGACAACTCCCACCTTTCAGGTTCTGAATTTGTGTCGGCTAAAGTCTCATTTTTCAATGGAGAGCCTGACAAAAAGCAGTATAGGCACTACAAACTCACTCAAGCAGATCCCTCAGACGATTATGCTGCCATGCGCGAAGTGCTTACCAGGCGCTTTTCAAAAGAGAAGGAGCAGCTCCCTGATCTCGTCATCATCGATGGTGGCAAAGGCCATCTGAACGTTGCTAAGAAGATTTTTGATGAACTCAATATCGTCTCCTGCGATCTGATCGGCCTCGCAAAAGAAGAGGGGCGCCACGATAAAGGCATTACTCATGAGCAGGTGTTTCTTCTAAACCAGAAAGACCCCGTGCATTTTACTCGTCATGCTCAAGCTCTCTTTTTCCTCCAGCGCATCCGCGATGAAGCTCACCGTTTTGCTATCGAGTACCAGAAAAAGCGCCGTACCAAAGGAGTCATTCGCACGCTCCTTGCCGACATCCCAGGAATCGGCCCCGCCAAGCAAAAAAAGCTCCTCAAATATTTTGGAAGCGTAAAAAAAGTCGGTGAGGCGAATCGGGAATCACTCTTGCAGGTAAAAGGTTTGACAGTCAAAGACGTTGAATCGATTCTGCATTATTTTATAAGTATTAAAATTTAACTTCTTTGTTAAATCTTTATAATTATTTGTTACACTTGTATTTGTAAAGAAATAAAAAGGAGAAAAATATGTCAGTCAATTATTTGGGAACTAAACACTACTTCGATAGTCGCGTTCATGTAGCACGCGCTAAAATGCTCGAAAAAACCAGTGAGTTACCTGTCGGTGGCCGTCTTGCTGTAGCGCTTCCAACAGCAATTGCATCATGGTCAATGTTATTTGCAAATTATACTGCAGTTAGAGTGGTCGATATTGTAGCCAAGCCGATCCTTAAGAGTACGAACGTTTTGAAGACTCTTGATGAGAATGGCGAAGTCGTCAATTTTTCTCATGGCAGTAAAGTTAAATCATGGATCATTCTCCTGCCAAAGCTGGCACTTTCAACCATAGGGATCGGAATCAATGCAGCAACCGTTGCAGCGATTGCTCCGTTCTATTTGATTGGGAAAACAATTGCCATCATGGCTGGCCATGGTAGATCAGCACTAGGTAAAATTGTGGACAAAGTAGATGACCAGTAAGGATGCTTTGCTTTAACAAGGGTCAATTCATTGACCCTTGTTTTCTCCTTAACCCATTTCAGCAAATCTTAATCATTCCTTAACAATCAAAATCTACTCTTTGCAGCGAAACGAAAACGAAAAGGGAGATTTAATATGTGTTGTAATCCATGTGATCCTTGTATGAAACTATATGGCGAGATCATTTTGAAATTTGCGTCAGTTTCTACTGCTGGGGCTTTGATGGGGCTTAAGCAGACAGTTCAAAGAAGCAGCAAGCTGCCATTAGGAGGACGTCTAGTGACAGCTATACCGGCCGGACTAACTGCATTCGCCTTATTTGGCGTCGTAGTTCCTCTAGCTCTTTTGGTAGATCGAATCGTCAAACCGATCTTAAAATCATCGAATACTCTAAGACAAGAAAATGGCGAGAAATTCAGCCATAAGCACAAAGTGGCATCCTGGGCGCTAATGCCTTTAAAGCTAGTCGCAACCGTACCGGTAACCGCACTTGCAGCCGTTATCATGGCCGTAGCTTCACCCATTCTCATTCCTATTTTCATTATCGGGATTGCAACAGGCTCCACATACTTTAAAAACTTTATGAACACTGAATAAAACTTGCCACGTATCAAGAGATTGCAATCGCGATCTCTTTTTTTAAATCTAATTATTTCAACCATATTTCAATTTTAATCGCCTTATTTGTTATAATATAATTATTAATTAGTGAGGTGGTTTATGCTTCCTCCAGTAGATAGTAATTCTAGTTCAGCTCGAACTTCGTTCGAAGGTGTAAAACCTTCCTATTCTCCACAGCAAAAAGCGGTTGATTCCGTCATGCGGGACGTGGATCGGACGATTAATCCGCCCAAGAGTTTGCGATTGAGGCTTTGGTCTAAGATCGCACCTCACATTTCTCAAGGAAAGGCAAAATTTCTTTCCAAATTGATTTTAAATAGCCACATTGTGGCTCGAGACAATGTAGCCCCTTTTGCTCAGTGGATTTCGTCTAGGTATATTGGCTCGATTTCTCCGGATCAGATCGCGAAAATCAGTCCTGAAAGAATGGCTCAGTTGGATCGTCATCAAATATTCGCAATGACGCCTCAGCAAATAAATCAACTTACTCCTCAGCAAGTGGCTAGTCTAAGTGTATGGGATTTTACAATGATTAGTGGAAAAGTAGGTGATTGCGTGCCTTTGATGCAAAAAAGGCTCGAATTAGTTCGAGAAGGCTTTGCAAAAGTGAATTCTCAAGACTATTTGCAGAATCCTGGAAAATCGGCTTTTGAAGCGGATATGCCGAGAGCTTCTTTTGTTAAAATTACAGAAGGAGAGGAAGTGAAGTTGTATAAGTCGCACCCTTCTGCAGATAGAGTGGTTGCTACTTTCGTTGATATGCTGGGTGGTAAAGCTACCGAAAACTTAAAAAAAGTGCTTCATCAGGGGTTTTCTCACCCCTATTTGTCGGTGATGGAGAAATCTTTTAACGATGTAGAAGGTGCCACTGTAAATGCATTTCAAACCCGATCGGGTCAGGGAGGTTTTGATATTAGCGTTGAGGAAGATCGAGTCGTTGTCAAATCAATAACTACATGGAAGCTTCAAAGAACTCAAGATATTGCTGATGGAAACGAAGATTTTGCCCTTGAATGCTATACAGAGACGGTAATGACACTTCCTTTAGAAGGTTTAAATGTCGGCGATTTTAGCTCAGCTTCTGTCATGTCAAAATTTATTCCAAAACCTCCAGAGCGAGAGCCCCCAGAATGATTTTCCTTTCCAGAAATTGAGCAAATCTCGTATAGTGGCTGCACCACACGGGATATTAGCTCGGTTGGTTAGCGCGCCTCGTTGACATCGAGGAGGTCAGCTGGTCGAGTCAGCGATATCCCAATGATCCCCCTTCCTTCCTTAAGAGCAGAGTGTGTCGTGCTGCTGGGCCTTGCGTTGGTCGAGCTGTTTCCTGGTGTGCCGTTGGTGCACTCGCGGCTTGATGGACAAGGATTTGTCTATGAGGTGGTGTTTTCTCAACCTCTCCATCCTGAATTATTGGATCTTCTTGAAGAAAAGATGCGACAGCTGTTTAAAGAGGGA
>JBKEAL010000064.1:0-1205 GCA_047972195.1 Parachlamydiaceae bacterium | reverse complement strand
TGCCTGATAATTCACTTAACCTCTTAGAATATACCAACTCCGTTTTTTTTACTACAGAACCAAGACTTTGCTTTAATTCTAAATCTCTTGTATCGAATGGCATCACATTCTCCTCTCTAAATATTAATATTTTATTACAGCACCATACGACGCATGTTCACACATTTGTGACTATAGTGATAAAAAGTCATCCGTTTTATTGAAAACAATTTCAGCTTGTCTACTTTCTAAGTCTACATCAAGCACATTCAATTCTTGCTTAGCAAAATTAATTTCAATTATGTCTCCATCTTTTATTTTAGCTATTGGCCCACCCTGTGATGCCTCTGGACACACATGCCCAATAACCATACCATTACTTGCTCCAGAAAAACGACCATCTGTAAACAATGCCACCATATCATCAAGACCGCGACCTTTTATTATTGATGTAGGACTCAGCATCTCAGGCATACCCATACCAGATTTTGGTCCAACATTACGAATAACTGCAACCATTTTTTCTTTTATATCAGCACTACTTAGATAAAAAACAGCATCATCTTCTCTATTAAATACCTTTGCTGCACCAACAAATTTTTCAACTTGAGTTTTTATTGCCCCAACTTTTACAACAGCACCCTCAGTGGCAATGTTTCCTTTTAACACCATAAGTCCGCCATTGTCAAGATATGCATTATCAAATTTTCTAATTACATTATTATCAAGAGAAAGTGCACACGCCTTTGCTCTATCAACAACATCAACTAAATTAACTGATTGAGATGGTAATATTTTACCATTATTAGCCAGCTCGTTAATAAGTGTCTGTAATCCTCCTGCCTCATCAAAATCTTCAATAAAATATTGACTAGCTGGCGATAATTTTACCAATTGTTTACTATTTTTTGATATTACATCAAACGTATCAATATCAAAATCAAAATCAAGATAATTTGCAATTGCTAATAAATGTAATACAGAATTAGAGCTTCCTCCCATTGCCATATCGCATGTAATAGCATTTCTAAGTGCATTTTCTGTAACTATATCTCTAAACTTGACATTTTGTTCAACTAATTTTAAAATTTGGAAACCTGATTCTTTTGCAATTCTATTTCTTTTTGAGAAAACCGCCGGAGTTGTACCGCCATATGGCAATGCTATAACCATAACCTCTGTAAGACAATTCATTGTATTAGCTGTATACATACCAGAACAACTAC
>JBKEAL010000014.1:0-8446 GCA_047972195.1 Parachlamydiaceae bacterium | reverse complement strand
TGAACCACTTGCCAAACTCTAAATTAACTACATCGAAGTCAAAGTGCTCTTTCTGTTTTACAACCAATGTATTCTCATCATCTGTCAGAATAAAGACATTGTCATCGGCAAGGTAAGGATTTCCTGCATTCACTAAAAGATCTTCGTTGCTAGATCCTGCAAGGCGCATCTTATTTGTCTTCTTCGTATGGAAATCGGTCCAAGCGGCCTTTACATCCATGCTTGCGCAAGGTAAGTTAAAATCTAAACCGATACGAAATCCTGGATCCCAATTCATCTTCTGGTTATAAACTTTTTCCTGAATGGATAAATTGGTTGCTCCTTGGCTGCCGGAGGTATCTAAAGTAGAAACTCCCAAATAGTCGAAATTGTCGCCATAGAGCTTCCAATAAAGAAACGATCCTTCAACTTCTACGCGATCGCAAAAATCGTCCCAAAAGCAGTCCATCGCAAAAGCGGGCGCTGACACTAACTGCAGAGCAATTATCGCTGATTTTAACCAATTTTTCATACAGAACTCGTTGTAAAATTTTCTCTTCAATAGCAGATAAGAATGATTCGCTTCAAAAAAATCTGTTTACCTCTTTTCAAAAGATCATTATAAGAAGAAGCATGGATTTTACCGATAAAACTGTTTTAATCACCGGAGGCACAGGCAGCTTTGGACGCGCCTTTGCAACCTATTTAGTGAATGAAACGCGCTGCAAAAAGATCATTATCTTCAGTAGAGACGAGTGGAAGCAAGGGGAAATGCGCAGCCAGCATCCCGCATTCTCCTCAGACAGAATGCGCTTTTTCTTAGGTGATGTGCGCGATCCTAACCGCTTGGCAAGGGCCTTTCAAGATGTAGACATCGTGATCCATGCCGCAGCCCTAAAACAGGTACCGGCAGCAGAATATAACCCTACAGAATTTGTCAAAACGAACGTCTTGGGAGCTATGAATGTCATCGACGCGGCGATCGATGCCGGCGTGAAGCGCGTCATTGCCCTTTCTACTGACAAAGCAGTCAATCCGGTCAATATGTATGGAGCCACCAAACTATGCTCCGATAAACTCTTTGCAGCTTCTAACGCTTACGTTGGGAAAAAAAGTTATCCTCTTCTTTCCGTAGTCCGCTATGGGAATGTGGCAGGAAGCCGAGGCAGCATTATTCCTCTCTGGCTTAAATCCCTAAAAGATCCTTCTACACAATTGTCTGTGACTGACGTCAGAATGACCCGCTTTTGGATCTCTTTAAAAGAAGCTGTAGCGCTAGTTGCTCTCTGCTTAAATGAGATGCGCGGAGGAGAAATTTTCGTGCCTAAAATCCCTAGCTTCCACATCACTGACCTGGCTGAGGTCATGGCCCCTGGACGACCCTTTAAAATCATCGGCATTCGCGAAGGCGAAAAGCTCCATGAACTCATGATCGGCACAGACGATTCACGCCACACTCTCGACTTTGGCAATTATTATGCGATCATCCCTGAACATTATGTACACGAAGAAGCGAAATTAAAAGCCCTCATAGGCAACCGCAAAGCCGAATTTTTACAGGACGGTTTTGCCTATACCTCCGATACAAACCCAGATTGGCTGGACAAGAATAGCTTAAATGCCTCTTTAGCTGCCATCATGAACGATGAGAACCTGTGACCATGCGCGTTGGAATTTTAGGAGTCAATCATAAACTTGCCGATCTGAAGCTAAGAGAGCTTTTAGCGATTGCCTGCAAAAAAAGGCTGCATCCTCACTCCTCTCTCTTTCCTTATGTTCTGCTTTCCACATGCAACCGCACAGAAATCTACTTTTCTTCAGATGATTTAGCTGAAGCGCATTCCTTCTTTCTTTCTCTTCTGAAAGAAGAAATTTCAGACGAATTTGAACAAAAACTTTACGCCTTTTTTGGGCACGAATGCTTCCATCATTTAGCTAAAGTGGCCTCGGGCGTCGATAGCGCGATCTTTGCGGAGACGGAAATCCAGGGGCAAGTCAAAACAGCCTATGACGCCGCACTCTCTTCAAGCAAATTGTCTTTCCCTCTGCATTTCCTGTTCCAAAAATCCTTGAGAATCTCTAAAGCGATCCGCACAGCTTTTTCCTTTGAAAGAAGCTCTAGTGCATTTGAACAAACTGTGTTTTCAATCGGCAGCAAATTATTTCAGGAAAACCCCTCCATTCTCTTTGTAGGCGCCTCTGAAATCAATGGCAAGCTCTTGGACTATCTGCAAAAAAGAGGCTGCAACAACGTCACCTTGTGCAACAGAACCAAAGAGCATGGCGATCATTTCTCTGCGAAGTATTCTGTACCGCAAATCCACTGGAATGAACTGCACCGCTGGTCAGAGTACGATTGGGTTATTTTCGGAACCAAATCTGAACAGCATCTCGTGAGCGAAACGTGCCTGAACATCCCCTTTTCCAAAAAAAAGCTACTGATCGACCTCTCGATGCCACGAAACATCGATCCAAAGGTGGGAAAAGATTCCCGCATCGAACTGTTCAACATCGATCAGCTGCAATCGATGGTAACAAGCCACCTGGCAGCCTTTGAATCTAAGCGCAAACAGGCTGAACAGATGATTTTGGAGAAGGTATCCAAGCAATCTGAGATCTACCTTAAAAAAGGGGGAAAATCAATCCCTCTGTTTGCTGCATGAGAACCCCCTTTCCTCCCCTTTCTTTATATCCGGAACTTAATGAGTTTGCACGTCATGCACAGACCATTGCCGATGAAATTGCATCACAAAAAGAGTGGTTCCGCTGGCCAAGTGATGCACCCTCTAAAGAAAGCGGCAAAATGTGCGATTTTCTTCAAGGAGGGTGGACGATCTTTCCGCTCTTTTTCCCCAAAGTTCCCCTCCTGCAGATCCGCATTCCCGGACTCATGCAATTAGAACTTGAACAGCTCCTCGAAGCCGTACCTCAGAAATTCCCCCAAACTCTTGCTCTCTTAAAGTCCCTCCCACAGTTGAAGTTCGCCGCCCTTTCCAGACTCCATGCGCATAGCGAACTAAAACCTCACCGACACGTCAATCCCCACTCCTTCATCGCGCACCTCGGCCTAATCATCCCAAAAAATGGCGACTGCGCACTGAAAGTAGGGACCCAAATCCATCACTGGAAAAAAACTGGCGATCTCGTCCTCTTCGACGACACTTACCTCCATAGCGCCTGGAATCATAGCTCGGAAGATCGAATCGTACTTTACCTGGATCTTCTAAAACCCATCTCTTTACAACAAAAATAGCATATATTATAATAGCTATTATCACTGAATTTAACGGATAAAGGATACTATAGTGTACGCTGAATTCCTAACCCCTAAGGAAGTACTGCAATCAATTGCCGATGCGGCAAAAGAGAAAAGGCTCTCGAAAAATCTATCGCAAAAGTCTTTAGCAGAAAATTCTGGGGTCAGCTTGGGTACTCTAAAGAAGTTTGAAGGCACAGGAAAGATATCTCTAGAATCCCTGCTCAAATTGGCGCTCTGCTTAGATTCACTTCAAGAATTTTTAGCTCTATTCAAACAGCAAGCAGAGCAGCAATTTAAAACCTTAGATAAAGTGATTCATTACAAGGTGCGAAAGCGGGGTAGACGATGATGAAGCAAGAAACACCCCTGAAAGTGAACCTCTGCTGATCATTGAACAAACAAGGGCTGTCATCGCTGACTGGCCCAAGTTTGCAGAAGAGGCGGGAGTTACTCGCCGCTCTTCTGATCTCATTAAAAAATTTATTCTTTAGAAATCTGCGTTGCCGGGGTACCTTGGGAAAGGAATCACGTCGCGGATGTTCTCCATGCCTGAGGCAAACTGGATCAGCCGTTCGAAGCCGACGCCGTAGCCCGAGTGCGGCACTGAGCCATACTTTCTGAGCTCCAGATACCACCAGTAGGGTTCTGAAGGCATATTCAACTCTCTTAGCCTTTTCTCAAGGACGTCTAAGCGCTCTTCTCTCTGGCTGCCGCCGACGATTTCGCCGATCTTCGGTACTAGAATGTCCATAGCTGCAACTGTCTTGTTGTCTTCATTTTGGCGCATGTAGAACGATTTGATCTCTTTGGGGTAGTCAGTGATGATGACAGGCTTGCCGAAATACTCTTCCGCGAGGTAGCGCTCATGCTCCGATTGGAGGTCGGCGCCCCATTTAACGGGATATTCGAAGGCTTTATTTGACTTTTCCAAAATGCGGACGGCAAATGTGTAGCTCGTTCTTTCAAACGGCGTGTCTACCACATGCCTTAAGCGTTCAACCAAACCATTGGAAACGTGCTTGTCAAAAAACTGCATGTCTTCAGGGCAGTTCTCCAAAACGTATTTCAAGACAAACTTCAAATACCCTTCTGCGTTGTCCATGTTATCATTTAGGTCTGCAAATGCCATTTCCGGTTCGATCATCCAAAATTCCGCCAAGTGCCTTGTCGTGTTGGAGTTTTCCGCTCGGAATGTGGGCCCGAAAGTGTAGATATCGCTCATGGCGCAGGCGTAGATTTCGCCGTTCAACTGGCCTGAAACGGTCAGATAGGAAGGAGTACTAAAAAAATCTTGGGAGTAATCCACCTGCTTTTTGTCGTTTTTCGGCACATTGTTTAGATCCAATGTGGTCACCTGGAACATCTTGCCGGCGCCTTCGCAGTCAGAAGCTGTGATGATCGGCGTATGGATGTAGAGGAACCCTTTTTGCTGGAAGTATTGATGCGTTGCGTAAGCCAAAGCGTTTCTCAAGCGAGTGACAGCTCCGATCGTGTTGGTGCGCGGCCTTAAATGAGCGATCGTGCGCAAAAACTCAAATGTATGGCGCTTCTTCTGCATCGGATAAGATTCCGGATCGCAGACGCCGATCACTTCAATTTTTTTCGCATGCAACTCAAGCTCATCCTTGCCTGTAGGGGATTTTTCCAGTTTACCAAATGCTGAGATCGAAACGCCTGTAGAGAGCTTGTCCATCAATTTCATGTAATCTTCGGTATTGGAATCTGCCACGATTTGTAAGTTCGAAAGCGTCGAACCGTCATTCAGTTCGATAAAGCTAAACGTTTTCTGGTTCCGCACAGTGCGAACCCAGCCTTTGACTGTGACTTCTTTGCCAGCCAAATCCATGGAATATTTCATTTGCTTGATTCGTAGTCGCATTTAATGGCTCCCCAAGTAAATTTGTTTTAGTTTTGCGATTTCCTCTTTCCAGAGGGAAGGGCCGCCCGGAGTTTCGAGATAAAATGGCAGCTTTCGAGTGCGTGGGTTTGTCATCAGGAAACGGAAACTATCCCATCCGATCATCCCCTTGCCTAACTCTTCATGCCGGTCTACTCGTGAACCCAAGCCTTTCTTGGAATCGTTCAAGTGAAAAGCACATAAATTCTTCGGACCGACCGCTTCGTCAAACTTTTCTAGCGTTTCCAACCACGCTTTTTCGGTCCGGATGTCATAACCTGCAGCAAAAATGTGGCACGTATCGATGGTTACACCAATAGGAATCCACTTTTCCACTTTGCGGATGATTTCGCCCAGTTCTTCAAAACGCGCACCCACAACAGATCCTTGACCTGCAGTAGCCTCGAGCAAGATTTTCGTAGAGCCTTTTTTGATCAAATCCTCCATCGCCATCAAGCTCTCCGCGATGCGGTCGATGCAAGGTTCTAAACCCGCTGTCAACGCCGCTCCAGGATGGAAATTGAGGTAGCTAAGCTTCAATTGATGGCATCTTTCCAGCTCCCGTCTAAAAGCCAATCGGCTTTTCTCTAAAATCACAGGATCAGGTGCACCCAGGTTGATCAAATAGCTATCATGGCTCATGATGGACTGTAAGCCAGTTTCAGCTAAAGCTCCTTCCCAGCCCTTTACATCATCGCCGCTTAAGTCTTTGGAATCCCAGCGCCTTTGATTGGCTGTAAATAACTGGATGGTGGTCGCTCCGATCTCCTGCCCCTCATATAACGCATTTTTCACACCCCCTGCCGCAGAGGTGTGGGCTCCGATCATAAGCTGTTCTGTCGCCATAACTGCATCCTTTAAATGCAGCTATTTTAACGAACCTCCGCTTTTTAAGCTATTAGACCTCTTTCGAAATTTCATTCAGTTGTTAAAATGACTCTTTTTTCCAACCAAAGCAAATTCCGAAATAGGTCTATTTGACTTTTGTCTCTTGATCCTCAATGATAAAGCAGTGATCTCAAACAATTGTTTTGACAGTTTAGCAACACTCTATCTCCAGGGAGATATGGCGGCATTGATAAAAAAAATGCTTCCGCATCCCGATGCTTCTTACGATGCGCTGCACTCGGACCACCCAGCATTTCGCTACTTGATCAACTATTGGGATGCACTATTTTTTAGCCCCTTGGGACACGCGCATTTCGCTAATCAAGAAGCTGTGGATGCACTAAAACCTCTTCATGGCGAGCTCAACCACGCCTTACTCAACCGCCTGCAAAGTGAAGCTGTCGAGATTAAAAAAGCGATCGACAATCCGGCGGCTTCCGGCATTCCGTTATTCTCAGCGATGGAGCAATTGATCGAAGAGCGGCCGGAGTTTGCTCCTTATGCCCAACACTTCTCTAAAAGAGACTATCTCCCTTTCTATCCACTGCCTAAAGAGTTAGTTCTGCCCACAAAATTTGCCATTACAGAAGAGCCGAGTCCGCTTTTATTCGAAAACTGGATCCATCTGGTGCAATGTTTGCAATTTGTAGAGATTACACCGGTCAATTCCCTCCTACTTTTGGATGTATATCCTAACGATCTACCGCGTGCCCAACAGGCAATGACCCCTGTCTTTCTTTCACCTCATCGCCGCTTAAAAGAGGCCATTCCTCTACTAACCAAGGCACTGAACACTCTCTCAGCAGAAAATGCCCCTCTTAAGAAAGATACCGCTGCTGCCGATTGGTTTTTCCGCATTGCGCAAAGAGCCCTTTACTCCATTAACCAAGAAAAATATGGCAAAGACCGAACGGCTGCACTTGTGGAACACACGTCCGCCAATTCCTGGAACAATCCTCACAAGGGCATTCCGGAAAAAGGACTCGATCTCGGACCCGCCCCTGTGGATTATTTCCCAGAGATCGTGAAGGAGCTGAGTCAGCATAGATTAAAACCTGCCAAACGGATTCTAGTGACCCACATTGTACCGCAAATCATCGACCAGAAACACGCCCCCTCTCACTTGCTCGAGAATTTATTGATCCATTCCAATAAGGCGTTGTTCAATTGCAAAGTAATTGTCACTGAACGGTTGACCATGCATGGGAAGGAGTACCCCTTCAACATCTTCAATAGCGAAAGCTCTGCGATCAGAGCGAAAGTGCGGTTGAACAAACTGTCTGCCGCAGGCTTTCCGATTCACCTCTACAGCAACATGCAAACCTATCTTGAAAAAGCGCGTAGCAGTGCCAATGAGCTACAAAAAACGGAAACTGACATCGCCATCTTCCACGGCCCTGACATCATCAATACGATGGCAGCACAGCTAGCCCCAAGCCCTCTAAGAATCCTCTTCGAGCATGGAACTCCCCCCTCACACCCTGGATTCGATCTGATGATAGCAAGCACCATCGATGCAGAAAGCCGCTACAAAGGCCTTTCTGAAAGCTATAAAATGGAAATTGAACCTTTGCCATTTAGCATCGATTTGAGACAATCCTGGCATAAAGAGTCTCCGACGCCAGAATCGATCGGCTTACCTCAAGGATGCCTGGCCATGACCACCATCTCCAACCACCTGTCAGCGCGCTTAGGCTCTGAAATGTGCCGTGCGATCGCTACGATCCTTAAGCGGGTCCCCAATGCTTATTATACGCCAATGGGAAAAATCGACGACGAAAGTAAAGCGCGCATCCTTCACACCTTTGAAGAGCTAGGCGTTGCAGATCGCGTGCGCTTCTTAGGACTTCAATTCAACCCAAGCCACATTGCACGCTGCATGAAACTCTATTTAAATGAATTCCCCTTTGGCAGCTGCATCGGCATGCTCGACGCCATGGCCAGCGGCTGCGTCGTCATCTCCATGTACGATCCCGAAGGCCCCCCGCAAGCACGCTATGGGGTCGACTTCATGGGGCAAGATCGAGTCATCTCCACAAATCAAGCTGTTGATTACGTTTCCTTGGCAGTAAAGCTGCTCACCAATCCTGACGTCTACAAAGAATGGTCTGAACATACCCTGAAGCAATATGAAAAGCACGCCAATGAAAAAGAGTACGTCCAAAAATTCGAAGAAATCCTCTTAAAGCACTTTAAGCAGATTCGGTAAATTATGGGTGACATGTTCAGCTCTTGTTCTTTGTGCCTTTGTGACCATACTTTTACGCATAAGTTTTTTTGACAAAAATCCAAATGCTTTATCCTTTTGATTTTTACTTTCGAAGTGGAGCAAGAAATGACTAGCGAATGGGTTATACAGGAGTTGTGTGGAATTGATATTGGAGATAAAAGATTAAATAAGAGGGTTTTGACGCTATTGGAAA
>JBKEAL010000209.1:0-3426 GCA_047972195.1 Parachlamydiaceae bacterium | reverse complement strand
CTTTTTGGCAGGGTGCCGTCTTTGATGCGGTCATAGATGAAGGTCTTTCCGAAACCAGTATCTGCCATGATGAATTTCAGATCAACCAGTGAATCGGGCTGTAATTGGTGTTGCATGGGTTTCATCTCCGGTTTGGAAATCGAACCTGGAAGCCAGGCAAAAAGAACCCGGCACTATTGGCCGGGCAAATGGGGGATAACGTGGCAGTGCATTCGCACCCAATAGCCAGCTCATAACTGGCTATCAGTTGCGTCAGTCGTCTTCATCTTCTTGCACCAGAACAGTGTCATCTGGCACCTGAATGGAGAGGACGACGCTATATCCTTTCTCGTGCGTGCTGAACGATGTTTCCCACTGCGGGATAGGAACATCTTCATCAATCTGACAGACACCGATAGACCAACATCCGCTATCGGTGTAGGTAGCGATAACCTGCATCTCACCTTCAGCTGATCTCAGGTGATAAATCCCTGGGTGGCTGTAGCAGCCTATTTCCTCGCGAATGGCACCCTCGCACTCGAAAAGGTCGTCACTTGCGCCATAAAAACGTAATTCCTTCATATTCTCTCCTCATGCCGCCCGCATAGCGCGGAGGCGTTTTAAGTGTTCTGCTGTTTCAAGTTCGGCGCGTATCTGTGCCGCCTCGTGTTGGTCGAGGTGCTCGAAATCGTTATTAAAGCTGTCGATTGAAGCGGTGTTGATCCGTCCCTGTCGCCAGTAGCGGACTATCTGTGATGTGACTGAGTGAATTATTACGGGCCAACCATGCTGGTCAGCGTAAATCTGACCCCGTTGAATTAGCTGGAACATTGGCTGAGTCCTGCATCATGAGGAAGACAATCATTGCGGCGCGGAGTGGGTTGTCATCGCGGGTTATATGCTCGCAAAAGTTATCGGCCTCCCACCATGAAACCTCCTTCATACCAGGATTTGCTCTCTAGTATGCACATAGACTGATCATGTTTTCTATGATAATCGGCCATGCGTCAGCCACCTCATTGCATGGGGCAAAGTAAAATTTGTTACCTGATTTATTCTTAGGCTTATCGAATTCATACCGACGAACGTCATCCATAAAAATATCAGGAACGACCTCTTTGCAGCCCAAAGCGAATGCCACCAACTTATTAATTTCTTGGTCACTCAACTTGCTGTAATCCATCACACTGGCTCCTCTGCTTCGGAAATAATGTTGTCCGTGGCGAAAGTTGATATTTCCAAATCCCCGTCACGCATGCGGATAATCATGTTGTGCAAAGGCATTCCGTCGCACTCTCTGCTGAATGTTGAGTGGTATTCTGCCCGGCCGTGAAGCATCCATTCATCCGGATCAACGTTGTAAACCTTACCTTTCGTCAGTTGCATCACATCCTCCCAATCTTCTTACGCAACTCCATATTTCTCTGGCACTCGACGCACATCGTGCATCCCGGATACGCTTTCCTGCGCGCATCAAGTAACTTGTCGCCGCATTCCTCACAGTGCGTTGCTGATACTGCTGAGTGGTTGAGTCTGTGAGCGGCTACTGCCATTTCTATTCGCTGCTGAGTTAGCTCGCTTGCATCGTCAAGGGTATCTGGTGTCATAGTCAGTGCTCCATGAACTGTCGGTTAATTCGGTTGAAGGTGAACGCGAGAAAATAAAAAGGCCGACATAGCGACCTTGTGAATCGTTTGGTTAGCGTCATGCAGCCTCCTCAATCTGGTTTAAGCAGGGAGAATGCTGCCGCAGCCACGATTGGAACTTGTGCATTTCCAATGGCTCGGTACCTATCCACCCTAAAGGGAACCCCATCAACCAGGACTGGTTCTGGGGCGTAGGAATCCCAAACGCTATGGTGAAATTCCTTGCCGACTCCCACTTTTGCATCGATTCCGCGGAGTAGTTTGCTTTCGTCGTCGGTGTATGCAAGTAGCCAAAATCTTTCCCGTATGTGGTCTGCACCCATGTCTTTCGCGGAAAGATTAATTGCTTTGGCTTTGTAACCCATTGCAATGAGGTCTGTTGCGGCGATGGTGATTGCTTCTTTAGTGACGTTTTCTGCAAAGACAAATCTTGGCTTAACTTCACTAACGATTCTGCGCATTTCTGGCCACATACTCTTTGCAGTAATCCTTCCTCTTGATGCTTTGCTAAATGCCTGGCATGGAAATCCGCCAGAAACGACATCAACAATTCCTCGCCATGGCTTTCCGTCAAAACTGCACACGTCAGACCAAATCGGGAAAGGTCGGAGAATTCCATCGTTTTGTCGTTGCGCGAGAACTTGTGCGGCGTAGGCATCACGTTCAACTGCGCAAACTGTTCGCCAGCCAAGGAGGTGTCCACCGAGTATTCCTCCGCCAGCGCCAGCGAAAATAGCCAGCTCATTCACATAACCTCCCACTCATGACTCAGCACCGTACCGACCGTTCATGCGGCCGATGCTGCTAACGAATGCCACCAGGCTGATACCCAGCGGCGCAATTTTCTGATGATGCTTCTTGATGATCGGCGGCACGACTGCATTCCATTTCGGCTTAGGCCTGCATTTCAGTGCCTGCTGAATCTCTGCCACGCATTTACGTCCCTGTGCCCTCACTACGTTGTTTTGCTCTGGTGTCATGCTGCCTCCCGGCGAGCGAGAAGTTTCGCTCCGAAAGTCATTAGTTCGTCCCGCTCCACAGTTGCGAAGTGGCAGTGTGTACGCGGGTAATCGGTCATGAATCCTCCCGTTCAGGATTTCTCTCATCCCATCCATTCCGCTCAATATTCACCTGCAGCCGCTTATCTCCGACCTCTTCGATGCTCCGACCGGTAATCTCTGCTACTTCTGCGTTGTTGTAGCGCATGAGAATCGCTAACTCTTCCGTTGCCCATTCACGCATGGTTAATCCTCCGGAGCGTTCCAGTGCGTTACGTTTGCTTCTGACCGAGAAGATGGATCGCCCGGTTGCCGTTGCTATTTCCTCCACCGAGAACCGACCAAAGAGAAATAGCTCAGCCGCCGTCCATGGCTTGCCTGTCATCCTGCTGATAAGTGGTGCACCGATACGTGATGCCTGGCGAGTGATTGCCGATTCAGATCGCTCAAGTTTTTCCGCGATAACTTGTACAGGCATAGTCCTGCCAACTTCATGCAGGAACAGGTTTTCCCACGATTGCCAAAGTTCGCTCATTAGTCACCTTCCAGTTCCTTTTTGCGAGCCGCATAAACCTCGGTGAGCTTTTTCTCTTGCTCTGGATGGGGAGCCAGCGCCATTTTTGCTCTGTCGTAGGTTGCCTCAAGCGAATTCAAATCAGCGCTGATCGCGTTTTCGCTAAACCATGCAAGGATTGCCTGCGGGTCGGTTATTTTTTTGGTCACTTCCAGTTTTCTGACGCGGTGTTCCTGCCGCTTACCACGAGACACCGATAGCATCAGTGAGAAGACAGCCTCAACGTCAC
>JBKEAL010000207.1:0-8771 GCA_047972195.1 Parachlamydiaceae bacterium | reverse complement strand
TTCAAACTCTTTCATGTCATACTTTGTTTTGACACCATTTTGAAACAAGAAAGTTAAAGTGGTTGCAGCTCCGGCTCTTTTGTTGCCATCTGAGAAAGCCCGATTGCAAACCATATGATATAGATAGGCAGAAGCCTTATCAAAAACGGATTCATGAAGATATTCTTCAAACATGGCAGCTTTTGGCATCTCTATAGCAGACACAAGCAAGCCCATATCCCTAATCCCGTAAAGGCCTCCATATTCAGAAATAAGTTCGTCATGGATTTGCATTACTTCTTCAACGGATAAAAAAATCATCGGTCCGACAGCCTCTTGAACAATTTTTTGTATTCACTAAAAACGCTCTTTTTGGCTTCGTCAAATTTGTTATTAACCGGTTTTACAGACTGAATAGTCACCCCCGTATTCGAGTCCACAACAATCTGAAATAAACAATTTTCATCAAGACCAGCCGTCTGCAGTATTGCCTTATCAATGATCAGAGCCTTGCTGTTTCCATGTTGAACTAAATGCTTAACTTGCTTCAGCCACCTCCAGTATATACTTTTGTTACCACAGCCAGAATTTTCGGTACATACAGCTGTTATCAATTAAGCGACGTTAAGAGAATGTTATGACTTTATTAGACGTATCCATTCACAGTCTATCAAGCAATTTATTCATATATTTCTGAAAATAAACAACTCGTATACTTGCATCAATGAAAAAGCTATTCGCGCACGTAAAACAGGACGAAAACGGTCTTTGGCGGGAGCACAACCTAGTAAAGCATTTACGCGATGTAGCAGCCAGGGCTAGTGTATTTGCCGATAAATTCGATTCGGGTGAATGGGCTTCAATTGCTGGGTTGTGGCATGACCTAGGAAAGTTCAGCGATGAATTCCAACACTATCTTAAATGCAAAAGCAACTATGATCCCGATGCTCATCTGGAAACTAGTCCGGGAAAAGTCAATCACTCATCGGCAGGAGCTTTATTTGCCATGCAACAATTCGGCAAAATAGGCAGGCTTTTTGCTTACCTGATTGCAGGCCACCATGCCGGGCTGCCTGATTGGAGTTCAACTATTGCAGGAGGAGCCAGTCTTTCAATAAGACTCCAGGATACCGAACTTCTTCAAAAAGCCCTTCAAGAAGAAATCCCTCAAGAAATTAAAAACCTTGCCCTCCCTTCCCTTAAATTTAAATTATCATTGAGACACTTATGGATCCGAATGTTGTTTTCATGCCTTGTAGATGCTGATTTCCTGGATACAGAATTTTTCATGGATCCATCAAGAACCGCTCTCCGATCTGTTTATCCTTCTCTGCATTCTCTTAAAAATAAGTTTGATGCATTCATGGCTAAAAAAATAGAATCTTCAAGCGATTCTATCGTAAATGCGTGCAGAAAAAACATTCTCAATCAGTGCATCGCAAAAGGGGCATATCCACCAGGAATCTTTACTTTGACTGTTCCAACGGGCGGAGGGAAAACTTTATCCAGCCTGGCCTTTGCTTTGGAGCATGCCATCAAATACAATAAAGAACGCATTATCTATGTGATTCCGTATACAAGCATTATCGAACAAACTACTGAAATTTATCGGGAAATTTTTAATGAGGGAGTGATTGAACATCACTCGAACATCGATCCTGAAAAAGAAACAGCATCATCACGAATCGCTGCTGAAAATTGGGATACACCAATAATTGTCACAACAAACGTGCAGTTTTTTGAATCGTTATTCGCAGCAAGAAGCAGCAGAACTAGAAAACTACATAATATTGTTAATAGCATAGTGATCTTTGATGAAGCGCAGCAGTTTCCTCCTGATTTTTTAAAGCCAATTACAAGCACAATTCAGGAGCTCTCCGAAAACTATAAAACAACGTGCGTTCTTGCAACAGCTACTCAACCAGCACTCAGCCAAAACCAAACAAATGAAAACCTTTTTAAAGGGTTAAAAAATGTTACAGAAATTATCGACGATGTAAATGCAATCTATAACACTCTGAAGAGAGTGCAAATCAACCTTCCTTTAGATTTAAACCAACCTGTGGCTTGGCATGATTTAGCAACAAAGCTTCAGGAGCATAAACAAGTGCTTTGCATCGTTAATAGTCGAAGAGATTGCCATGAACTGTTCCAAATGATGCCCGAAGGAACAATTCATCTTTCTGCGTTGATGTGCGGAGAACATCGTTCAAAAGTTATCCAAACCATCAAAATACTTCTAAAAAAAGGTGAATCTGTACGTGTAATAAGTACACAACTTGTTGAGGCAGGCGTAGATATCGATTTTCCTATCGTTTTCAGAGCTCTTGCTGGAATCGACTCAATTTCACAGGCAGCTGGAAGATGCAATCGGGAAGGCAAACTTACCCTGGGACAAGTTCATGTCTTTGTTCCTCCAAAGCCTGCCCCCATTGGTAATTTAAGGAAGGCAGAATGCATATCAAAAGAACTTTTAAAGACTGTTAAGGTTGATCCCCTAGATCCTGGAATTTTCAAAAAATATTTTGAGAGGTTATTTGAAAGCACCAATACACTTGATAAAGAAAATATACATGATCTACTGACAAAAAATCAGGCAAGTTTGGAGTTCGAATTCCGTACTGCTGCTGCGAAATTTAAACTCATCGACGATGCAGCAACAGCACCAGTTTTAGTAAATTACGGAGATAGCATCTCCATTATCAACCTTCTTGAAAAACGAAATCCGCTGAGTAGAACCCTATCGCGAAAAATGCAACGTTACATAGTCAATTTGCCCAAAGGTACTCATCAAAAACTCTTAGCTGAAAGGAAGATCCGTGAAATCCCTGAAACAGGGATCTTTGTTCAGTCCATTAACTCTCTATATGATGATGTCAGAGGCTTTACTGGTGGATTTCAAGAATACTTGGGTCAAGAAGATTTTATTATTTCTTAAATGGAGGTGCCATGAAAAAATTTCGTTTAAAGGTCTGGGGAGATTTTGCATGCTTTACACGCCCTGAAATGAAAGTAGAGCGCGTTTCGTATGATGTCATGACTCCCTCTGCTGCAAGAGCTATCTTTGAGGCAATTTTATGGAAACCTGAAATCGAATGGCACATTGAAAGAATCGACATCCTCAATCCAATAAAATGGATCAATCTTAGACGCAACGAACTGGATAACTGTAAGTGCGGTAAAAATAGCACAGGCATTTTTGTTGAAGAGAAGCGTGTTCAAAGAGCTGGACTCTTTTTGAAAGATGTCTCTTACGTAATCCAAGGCCATTTCACTTTGAAAGAATGTGCTGAACAAAACAACACAGCAAAGAAGTATGAGGAAATGTTTGTACGTAGAGCATCCCAGGGACAATGCTTTATGCAGCCCTATCTTGGCTGCCGCGAGTTCGCTGCACACTTTGAACTTGTTAAAGACGATGAAACCCTTCAACCCCTAGCATCCCTAAACCTGGATATGGGCTGGATGCTTTTTGATCTGGATTTCTCGCAAAATGAAATTTCTCCCAAATTTTTCAAAGCCTCCATTCAAGAAGGCATTCTGAACATTCCTGCAAAAAATAGCGCAGAGGTGAAAGGATGATTCTGCAAGCTTTAGTCGAATACTACAAAAGAAAAAGCATGGATCCAGAATCTAATTTAGCCCCTTCTGGATTTGAGTACAAAGAAATCCCTTTCATTATTCTTCTTGATTATGAAGGTAAGTTTATAGGAATTGAAGATACTCGTGAAAAAGTTGGAAAAAAAATAAAAGGAAAAACATTTAAGGTTCCGCAAAGCGTTGATCGTGCTAATAATATATTACCAAATTTTCTTTGGGATAATCCTACTTATATATTAGGGATTTCTAACAACAATAAAGAAAAAAATGCAGATAGAATCCCGAAAAAGCATCAATCATTTCTGCTCAATTTAAATGAATTGTATCCACATTTAGCAACCAACCCTGAAATAAAATCTGTAATTAAATTCCTAGAAAGTAATTTTATCCTTGATTTAGAGAAAGATACATTATGGCCAACAATTATTGAAGAAATGCCGAACATGACTTTTAGGATCGCTGGCAACAGTCATCTCGTATGCCAAAACAATGAGGTTGAAGAGGCTATTTCTAAACAATTTGGCAAAGGAGAAGGAGAGCAGGGAATTTGCCTTATTTCTGGAGAAACTGACCAGATAGCTCGCCTACATCCGCTGATTAAAGGGGTATATGGTGCACAATCAATGGGCACGAAAATAATTAGCATCAACTTTGATGCAGCTGAATCTTATAAGAAGGCTCAAGGATCGAACTCTCCTGTTGGTGTGAAGGCATGTTTTGAGTATACCACGGCTTTGAACTACTTGTTGAAGTCTTCTCAAAAACTTGGATATGGAGAAGGAACAACGATCGTCTTCTGGGCCGCAAAAGATAATCCTTTTGAAGACCTACTTGCAGACCTCTTAGATAGTTCACCAACAGATGATCCTGATCGTCAAACTAAAGCAGTAGAAAGTTTATTCAAATCACCTGTGAACGGAGCTTTAGCTGTCTCCTCTGATGATACAATATTTCACATACTAGGCCTCACACCCAATGCAGCACGTTTATCAATTCGCTTTTGGTGGACAACCACAGTTAAGGAACTTGCTGGAAACATTAAACAACATTTTGAAGATATTACGCTTGGAAATGAAAGAAATAAGTATAATTGCTTTTCACTCTTTCGGCTGCTGCAAGGATGCGCACTCAAAGGTGATATATCGAAATTGCCTCCAAACCTTCTTGGGAACTTACTAAGCTCCATATTTACATTAGATGTTTATCCTCATAGCCTGCTTTCATTAGTTCTAAGAAGAACAAAGGATGAAGAAGGAATTTCAAGCCGTAGAGCTGCCCTCATCAAAGGCTGGGTGAATCGCTTTACTAGAAAAATTCAAAAAAATGAGAAGGAGTTACATGTGACACTAGACGAAACCAATACTAATCACGGATATTGCTTAGGAAGACTGTTTGCTGTGCTTGAAAAAATTCAAGAAGAAGCTCATGGCAAAGATCTAAATTCCACCATACGAGATCGATTCTATTCAGCTGCTTCAACCGTTCCAGTAACAGTATTCTCAAACTTGATGAAGTTAAAAAACCATCACTTAAAAAAGTTGGACAATCGAGGACGCGCAGTTAATTTTGAAAAGATCATTGGAGAAATCATGCATTCAATTAATGAGTTTCCTTCAATTTTATCATTAGCCGATCAAGGTCGTTTTGCAATCGGTTATTATCATCAAAAACAAAATTTTTACATCAAAACAGAAGAGTAATTTAGGAGGCTCAATTCTATGACAATTAATCACCGATACGAATTTGTTTACCTTTTTGAAGTCACAGATGGCAATCCCAATGGTGATCCTGATGCTGGTAATCTTCCTAGAGTTGATGCTGAAACTGGACAGGGTCTTGTAACAGACGTCTGCCTCAAAAGAAAGATCCGAAATTTCGTCAGTATCGTTAAAAATAATGTTTCTCCATATGAAATTTACGTTAAGGAAAAAGCTATTCTCAATGATCAGCACGATCGCGCCTATGTAGCCAATGATTTTGAATTGAAAGAAGACAAAAAAAATAAAAAAAACGGCGACAAAGTAGACACTGCCAGACAATGGATGTGCAAGAACTTTTTTGACGTACGCACCTTTGGCGCTGTCATGAGTACGGGTGACAACAAATGCGGGCAAGTTCGAGGTCCTATTCAAATGACCTTTGCGCGAAGTATTGATCCAATAATTTCTTCTGAGCATACGATCACGAGAATGGCTGTAGCCACAAAGGCTGAAGCTGAAAAACAAGACAATGATAATCGTACTATGGGAAGAAAACACACGGTTCCTTATGGCCTTTACCGTTGCCATGGCTTTATTTCTGCACACCTTGCAGATCAAGTTGGGTTTAATGAACAAGACCTGGAACTTTTCTGGGATGCATTAAAAAACATGTTCGACCACGATCACTCAGCCTCTCGAGGTCTTATGAGCGCTCGAGGTTTATACATTTTTAAACACGACAGTGCATTGGGAAATGCCTCCGCACACAAATTATTTGATTGCATAAAAGTTCAAAAGAAAGAGGGAGTAACAGTACCCCGAGAATTTTCACACTATGAAATCCTGATTGATCAAAATCAAATCCCTCAAAACGTGAATTTCATCAACGTGATCTAAAAATTAAATGGGAGCCGGGTCATCTTCTCGGCTTCCCGTTTCTAAAAATGTTGTTTATGAGGCAAACGCAACTATATGATGAAGAGGATCTGCTTCCCATTTCTGCTCTTCAACATTTGATTTTTTGTGAAAGGCAATGGGCATTAATTCATCTTGAACAAGTTTGGGAAGAAAACAGGCTGACAGCTGAAGGAAATCAACTTCATGAAACTGTTAACGTGCCTAAAAGTATCACAAGAAAAAATACTCGCATCGTTCGTTCTTTACGCTTGCGTTCTCTTAAGCACGGAATAACAGGGATAGCTGACGTGGTTGAATTCCATCAATCAGGTGCAAACCATCAATGGATTCCATATCCAATCGAGTATAAAAAGGGCAAACCCAAGAAAGATCTTTCCGACGTCACACAACTATGCGCTCAAGCGCTTTGTTTAGAGGAAATGTTAGATATTCACATACCAGAAGGCGCAATGTTCTATGGTGAATTAAACCACCGAGTAGATGTTATGTTTGACGAAACACTTCGAACAAACACTGTAAACGTGATTCAAAGATTGCATGTACTATCAAAGGCAAGAAAAACACCACCCGCTATTTTCGAAAAGAAGTGTCATAATTGTTCACTAATTAACTTGTGCATGCCCTCATCTACAAACGGCTCGAAAAGTGCCATCCACTATAACAAACATATGAGCGAATGGATTCAAAATATCCACAATCTATGAAAAAATTACTTAATACACTTTACATCACTTCTGAAAAGACTTATCTGTCAAAGGAGGGAGAAACCGTTCAAATTGAAATCGATCAAGAAGTGAAGCATCGATTTCCGATCCACCTACTTGAAGGGATAGTGTGTTTTGGTCATGTAATGTGTTCTCCTGCTCTTATGCACATGTGTGCTTGCCATAAAGTCTCATTGTCGTTTTTAAGTGCCCGAGGAAAATTTCTTGCAAAAGTTCAAGGGCCTGTATCGGGAAATGTTTTATTGCGTCGAGAACAGTATCGAAGAGCAGATGATGAATCAAAATCCCATGCAATTGCTAGATCTACCATATTTGGAAAACTCGCCAATTCAAAGACAGTTTTAATGCGTGGAGCACGAGATTCTCAAAACGAAACCATCTCACACCTCCTAAGTAAATCAGCTGGTCATATTACCTATCTCGTTAAAAACCTGGAAAACACTAATAACCTCGATCAACTTCGAGGCTTAGAAGGAGAGGCTGCAAAAGCTTACTTTTCCGTTTTTGATCATCTCATTCTTTCACAAAAAGAGGATTTTTTCTTTCATGAGCGCAGTCGAAGACCCCCTTTGGATAACATGAACGCCCTTCTTTCTTTCCTATATACCTTATTGGCTCATGACGTCATCTCAGCAATTGAAGCCATTGGATTAGATCCAGCGGTTGGTTTCTTACATCGAGATCGTCCAGGAAGACCTAGCTTAGCCTTGGACTTGATGGAAGAATTTCGATCATTTATAGCCGATCGCTTGGCTCTTACCTTAGTGAATCGGAATCAAATAAAAGGTAAAGGATTTATAAAATCGGAATCTGGAGATATCCGAATGAACGATGATACCCGTAAAGAAGTGTTGCTTGGATATCAAAAACGAAAGCAAGAAGAAATCACTCATCCATTTTTATGCGAAAAAATTCCTATTGGGTTAATTCCTCATGTTCAAGCTTCTTTGCTAGCACGACATTTAAGAGGCGATTTGGATGCATATCCTCCATTCATATGGAAATCTTAATTCACAAAACAGAGAAGGATCAGTTCAATGCTAGTACTAGTAACCTATGATATAGGCATAGCTGGAGATAACGGGAAAAAAAGATTGAGAAACGTCGCCAAAATATGTGAAAATTATGGTCAAAGGGTACAGAATTCAGTTTTTGAATGCCTTGTAGATCCAGCCTTATGGGTAAAATTTATGAATCAATTGAAAAATTCCATCGATCCAAAAGAGGACAGTTTAAGATTCTATTTCTTAGGCAGTAATTGGAAAGGAAGAGTTGAACACATCGGAGCCAAATCCTCCTACGATCCAGAAGGAGTGTTGATTATTTAGGGCTCATAAACATCTGCGGCCCTGAAGCAATCACAATTCACTCATAAGATTCGCGAAAACATAAATCACATAAATCAAGATACTTAAACCATTATCTCTCGAAATTATAAAAAATTCTAATCATTTCCCTTCAGACTCGCGTTAATTGGCCTCTTGTTGATTAATAATCAACATCTTAAAATGTATAGAGTCGCTCCCCGCGTGGGAGCGTGGATTGAAACCTTAAGAACGCATCTTTTGTGCCGCCTCCTCCTCAGTCGCTCCCCGCGTGGGAGCGTGGATTGAAACAGCATACTTACAAAAATGATGCTGAGGATCATTAGTCGCTCCCCGCGTGGGAGCGTGGATTGAAACCCAGGTAATTATGTCCACACATCCTATTACTTGATGTCGCTCCCCGCGTGGGAGCGTGGATTGAAACTCATAAGAAAAATCCGTAATTATCTCACTAGCTGTCGCTCCCCGCGTGGGAGCGTGGATTGAAACAAAATTATCAGAATCACACTTGATCTTATCACCAG
>JBKEAL010000199.1:0-3837 GCA_047972195.1 Parachlamydiaceae bacterium | reverse complement strand
ACAGCGAAGCGTAATAGGCATCGCATACTCTCTTGCTCTGGCTCGATTTGCGATCAACAAAGGGTAATTATAGGAAGCAGACGTTCCATCCAAACAACGACATAATAACGCTTTGCAAAGCGATTGAAGTTGTTTAGATGTAATAAATGGTTCATTGCCGATCAAAGAAAGGATCTCTTCAATTCCCTGGGTCACCAGATCGCTCTTTTCTTCCAAGCCTGGCAGCCCAGACATCATCTCTCGGATCGCGCTCTCTAAACGAGAGGGTTCGACCAAAGGCAAAGTTTCAAATAACACCCCATCTATCACTTCTTTTGAAAGCACTGGAAATCCGTTTCGGTAGAGCATCCTATCGTGCTCAATTTCGAGCGTTAACGCGCTGCGAAATTCCAAAGGATTTCTTTCGCCAAAGAGATGCGTGGCAACAGACTGAAATCTCAATCGAAACTCCCTAGGAATTTTTTCCAAAAAGAGATCGAACAGAAACGCGCTCATCGCAGGGCTTAAGGTCATTCTTTCAATAAATTTTTTATGAGGAGCCACCATCTGGTCTCTCACATAAGTGTAAGTGAACGCTTCATGGGAAAGCGCCTCCTCCATTTCCGGATATCCACCCTTGATGGTGAATGCATGTGTTGGAGAATGGGCCAAAAGCCTGCGTCGCCCCGTCTTCACCTCTTCAACATTTTGCGGCGGCATCTGCTTGATTGAATCCAGCAGAAACACCAGAAGCTCCATTTCGTTTTCTACCCAGCGGTCCTGAACAAAAGGCTTTCGTCCCAGTTTAAAATAGCAGCCCATCAAGTTATCCATGGTGCCGCCGGATGTGTAGGCCCACGGTTTCTTGTCGATCTTGTCCAAATGCTTTAGCGGAGCTTGGATTGGTGCTGTTTGATACGCTTTTGCCATTCTGTAGAATGCCGATTCAATAAATTCATCTTTCCGCACGTGCTGGATCAGCCCCGTCACAAGATCTGAGATATCTTGCTGAAGCCCTTCAAATTCCTGACGTCCCTCGAGATCGATTTCCGTCGCGGAAAAGAAGGAGACCAACGACTCAATAAACTCATTTGGTGTGTAGATCAAAGTCCATTGGCCTGTATTCTTTCTGCCATGCTTGTAAAGAAGCCTAAAACCCGCTGGACTATCTTCGTATGGCCCGGCTTGCACATCGTGCATGTCGGGGTCGTACACTTCCTGAAAGTAATTGGGGAAAAGCTCGTCGTAAGCATCGATCATCTCGCTCAAGAGATTGGCGTAACGGCCCGCTTTAAAATGTTCGCGGTTGCGCACTTCTTCTAAAGTGTGAAATTCATTACGCTTCGTTTCATACTCAATCCGCAGCCAATGCGCCTCCTTTTCAGTCGACGCATTGCGCATTCTTCCTTCGATAAACTTTAACTGGCTGTAGACCATCTCATAATCGGCCTGCATCTCCTGAACTTTGCGGTTAGCGCGATCCAGCTTTTCCTTGAGTTCGCCATAGATAAAAGCGCCGATCCCTCCCGGTTCGTCTGAGTTAAATCCAAGGCTCGCATACATGTTCCATCGCGTAAAGCCCGGCTTTGTTTCAGCAAAGGAGGCTAAGGTGTACTCCCAGCTTTTGAGTAGGGCATTTTCTTCAATCACCTTAAACCCGATCTTAGCCTTTTCAAATGCCAGAAGAAAGCTAGAGCACTGTTCCGTTTTTCCACCCATGCCATGGCCGGCTAGTGGAGCGCTCATCAATAGAGACGTTTGCACCATCAGCCTGGGCCTGTTTGCATACTCCTCGAGATCCTTTTCTCCAATCCCGAAGTGCGCAAACAAAATCCCTCTCAACAGCTCTTCAGCACTAACTGGAAAAGTTGACCCTCTTCTCTTAAGCTCCTGCATCACAATTTGCTTAGAGGCTTCCACCCGTTCTTTTAAAGAACCGGAAGCATTCACAAGGGCGACCGATTCAAGGCCATTCAAAATGCCGGGAGAAAGAGCAAGCCTTTCATAATTATCTTCAGTAGCGATCACACTCCGCTTCAAATTGCCCGATCCAAAGCTATGTGCGAGAGGCGCCGAATACTCCACTCCTCCTGCTACCCTTTTCAACCGTCCTGTAGATAACAGTTCATCAATGTCTTTTAGAAATTGTTCCGGCTGCTCCTTCTGAACAATAATGGCGGGAGCCGTTGCAAAGCAGGAACCCACGTTTTGACGCAACTGGCAAAGAAGCGCTGATAACGCTGCTTTCCTTGCCAGGGCATCCGTTATCCCGCTGTTTTCATGAAGCAATAAGGTATGCCTGATGACGTCATCTGCAATCTTATTGCTTTCAGGACGTGAAATGAGCCGCAATGCACGCTGGATCGCTTTATTTTCGTTTAGCGCATTTAACATGGCTAATATATGTTCTTGGCGGGGCGCGTCGTCTTCCCATCCCGGCCCCAAAAAATAGGCATGGTCGCGCACCTCTTGCAAAACCAGCGGGAGCTCAGTCATATTTAGTTCGCCCTGATCCGTGATCAAACGATCGGCAATTCTTCTCGCCCGCAGCAAGTTTCTAGCCAAAGAGGCATCTTGAAACTCCGACTTTTCATAACGCCTGGATAGGGACCCGTACTCCTCTTCTGCAATCTCGGCAATAGCGTCTTGTTCTTTTTCCTTACGGCTTCTTGCCGCCTGAAAAAAGACGCGTTTCAGAAAACGCGGATCTGTAGACGATACTTTAGCTCTTTGAAATAGAGACTCATTTGATTCCATTCCTTAAGCTTAACGAAAAGAGCTGTTTCCAGGAAAGGTTGACACTCAGCTTACTTTTAATTATTGTTCGATCTTCTAACAAGGAGCTTTCATGACTGTATCTGAAGCTAGATTTAGAGCGGCAACACCAGAGGAAGTTTATAATTATAAAGGCAATTGCCTCGCTCAAAAATTATCCAAACCCTGGCAACTTTTTAATCAGGCATGGGGAACGTTCAATATGTGGTGGGGAGGGGCAAACGTTTTAGCCTGGGACACTCCTTTGCCTCTCAGGATAGCGCATTCGTTTACACAAGTTCCGCACCATGCCTTCGCAAAAGAGGTGCCCTCATTTCTGTTTAAGACGGTGATGCTCACTGACAAAACCGTATCGGAAGCGTATCTTGCGCACCATCGAAATGGCGCCCTATTGATGCCTAATCGATCCTTTATGCAGTTGTTTGAAATGGCGAAGCAAACTTTTTCTAGGGAATTAGACCCAGAAGATGTCATTTTTACTTGCAGTGAAAAGAGTGGGAATTCAACGGTATTCCGTTCCATGTTTAGCAAAGTGATGCATGGCAATGAAATGAAAGATGCCATACGCGACGAGGTAGAGGCAGCATTAAATCGTTGGGCAACGATGTGCACTGGCGGCACATTTATCAATATCACCGCAGAAACCCGCATTTTAGCTTCTAATATCATCACAAGAGTTGTATTGGGGCAAAAAGTTAACAACCAAAACCTGTGTGATGCGATCAACTATATCAACGCCTATACTTTAAAAGTCTTAACAAAAACAGCAACAGATAAAGATCATGCTGAGTACAAAAAATCGTTAGGTCTCTTTAGAGAGGAAACCGAAAATATTTTGAAGAGCGATACCGAAATTCCTCTTTTAAAAGACAGCGAACTCTCTCCTCTGCAACAAAGGGCCTTGATTTTCGTGACCTTTTTCGCCGGACAAGAGACTGTGGCTTCCTTACTCCATAATACGCTGTATGAAATTGGAAAAAATCCAAAACAGGCTAAGCATTTAGAGGAAGACTCTATCGACGACTTTTATATACGAGCGATTCACGATTTCACTCCTGCTTATGGGACAGGGCGCAAATTAAA
>JBKEAL010000179.1:0-8056 GCA_047972195.1 Parachlamydiaceae bacterium | reverse complement strand
CCCCATTTCCCCGGCAAAGGGCTACTCGCCCTTTGCAAACCCGGGGATGGGTTATTTTTGAATCTCTTACGAGAGGGCTGAAATGATTAAAACTTGACAAATACACATAGCAGACACAAAGTTTTTTTCTTCCAAATTTCTCACCGCTTCTTTGTGTTGATTCCCAGATGAGGAGTTTTTAGCTTGTGCTTGCGGAAAAAGCGCTATCTTGCTAAGATCTTGCTTTCTTCACTCTAAGCGAAAGTGGTGAAATGGCATACACGCTACCTTGAGGTGGTAGTGGGAGAAATCCCGTGGGGGTTCAAGTCCCCCCTTTCGCAACCCATTCCTTATACCAAGCCGTAAAGTTTCGAACGCCAAGCTCGAGGGAGACCTTGGGGGAAAAGCCAAGTTCTTTGGCACTTTCCGAGATATCTGCATAGGTGGCCAGGACGTCTCCCGGCTGAAGCGGTTGCAAAGATACCTTGGCTTTCGTATCCAAAGCATTTTCGATCACTTCGGCAAATCTTTTTAAAGTGACAGGCGCGTGGTTGCCCAAGTTGAAGATTGGCGTTTCGCCTTGGTAATCTAATGCGGCCAATGTGCCAGAAACGATGTCGTCGATGTAGGTAAAGTCGCGCTGCATTTCGCCGAAGTTGTAGAGATCAATGGTTTCGCCTTTAAGGATTTTTTCTGTAAAGCCCCAGAGAGCCATGTCGGGGCGCCCCCAGGGTCCGTAGACTGTGAAATAGCGCAAACCGGTCGCGTGGATGCCGTACAGATGCTTGTAGGTTTGCGCCATCAGTTCGTTGCTCTTTTTCGTGACCCCATAAAAGCTTGCTTGCTGGTCGGTTCGATCTTGAACGGAGTAGGGAAGGCGGCTATTCAGGCCATAAACGGAAGAGGAAGAGGCGTAGACAAGTTTAACGTGAGGATGATCCTTCACCCATTCTAGTACTTTGAGGAATCCCTCGATGTTCGAATGCACATAGGATTCGGGGTGTTTCAGTGAGTAGCGCACGCCTGCCTGGGCTGCGAGATGCAGAAAATGGGTTGGATTAAAGTCAGCCAGGGCTTCCTGCCAGTTGTTGGGGTTGGCGATGTCTCCTTGAAGCACTGGAGCGTTAATTAAAGCTGCCCGCGCCTTTTTCAAATCGACTGAGTAGTAGGGATTGAAATTATCGAAACCCAGCACCTCATGGCCTTGCTCCAGCAATACACGCGCTGCATGAGAGCCAATAAAACCCGCTGCACCGGTTATAAATACGCGTTTTTTTATTACCTCTGGCATTATTCACCTATTTTTACTAAAATAAGGTTAACATAAATTTAAATTCATCACATCATGTATTGCCAGGCATTCTGCACTGCAGGCTCCTATCAGATCAAAAACCTCTCCGAACGGCTAAAGTCGCACTATACTGTGGCTTTGCACAAAGATGCTTTGCATGTAGAAATCCCCCACCACGGCAGCTTCGGCGATGTCTTTCTCTTTGCCTACGGAGCGTGCGTATTTTGGAACGTGCCTAGAGAAGGGGTCGATATGCTGTTGAGTGCGATCCGGGAGTTTGAAGTCGATCCCATCGATGAACCTGAGATGGACGAATTCACTTTCACGATCTGCAATACAGCGAAAGTGGCTGAAGACGAAATTTTCCTTCCAAATAGCGATCCTCTTACAAAACTGGCCGTATCCTACGGAATTGCCCAGTCAGTCAAACTAAGTGTATTTGAATCAGCTATCCTCAAAACATTCAACTCTACCCGCTCTATCCCCTTGAATCTCGCCAAAGAGGGCAAAATTCACCTCTCAAGAAAAGAGATCCGGAAGAAAATGGGCGAACTCTTCCTCGAAAGGGCTGTGATCAACCTGCACTTAGACGCTCTCGATACCCCGGAATTTTTCTGGGAAGATTCCGATTTAGAACTGCTCTATAAAATGATGACCGTCTACCTCGACGTACAACCCCGCGTAGAGGTGCTGAACAAGCGCCTAGGCATCCTGCATGAACTCCTCGAAGTGCTTGGCAATGAACTCAACCATCAACACTCCAGCCGCCTTGAGCTCACCATCATCTGGCTGATTGTCTTTGAAGTGTGCATCTCCCTCTTAAGAGATGTATTTGGGGTAATTTGAAAAAACTCACTCTCCTCCTCATCCAACTGTTTAAAGCGGGCATCCGACCCTTATTGGGGCCTCAAGCGTGCCGCTTTTATCCCACATGCACAGACTATGCTCTACAAGCTGTAGAAAAACATGGCGCCCTAAAAGGCTCCTTCTTCGCCTTGAAAAGAGTGCTTAAGTGTCACCCTTTCAGCAAGGGCGGCTCAGATCCTGTTTAGGAAAACTAAGGAGGTATTTAATGTCATCTTCAGTATTTCTTGAGAAGCCTCGGGTAATCTTTGTAGACGAGGATTATTCGATCAAGTCGCCTCGTTATGAAACGATCGAAGACTTAATACAATCATTGCAATTAGTGGGCCCACTGCTCGTGTCAGGAAGAATGGGGCCAAGCGCCTATCCAGAAGCCCCAATTAAAGATGGCGAAATCTACAGCTTCCAACCGCACACAATTAAAAGTTACGCACCTCGAACAGAAGCAATTTTACTGGGTGCTAGACAGGTCGATTCCAGCGCTTACGTGTATTACACTTTAGCGGATGATGCCACTCCAAACCATCGATCCCCGATCAGAGGCTATCAACCTTCTAATACTGACACAAAAATCTACGCCATGGCTTACGATGATTTCCTTAAACGAGCCTTAAGGGATATGCCTCCAATCTGTCCGCATGCACAACGATTATATACTCACACCCTTCAAGATGACGAATTGAAGCAGATCGGTCAGCAGATCTTTGACCACTACAAAGCTATCGATCATGGAGACTGGGAAGCAGGAAAATACGCCCTGGAACGCATTTGCGAGGCAACAAAGGCCCTCACGGTTGATGGTGCAGCTCGAAAAGAGCGCATGGAATGCGTTTGGGATGGCATAGGCGATACAGAATGGCGCTGGAAATTTGAGCCCAAAGGTGCTTAGCCTTTTTTGTTACCTTTTCTTTCCGGCCAAGAGGAAGGTTTCGCTTGAATAGCCTTCGTCGGTTCGAAAATTAATAGATCACACCTGACTACTGGAGAAACTCTAGCTTTGTTTTGAAGATTAGGGTTGGCTCCAAACCTTAAAAGCGCATTAATCACATCTTTTAATCGATCTCTCTCAGAAAGATCTTCAGCAGGGACTGCAAAACGAGTTGACTTATCAATAAGAACTTTTCGGAGCTCTTGTACTTCCTTCAGATCATTTTTCGTAAATAGTTCTCTATCCAAAAATTTGCTGACGGCCGAGTTCAACGGAGTGTTTCCTTCTGCATCCCGTTCATCGATTGCATGCCCTTTCTGGTCTAGTTCTGCTACATCGTCACCATATCCCTCTTGCACGACCTGATGCAGTGACATCCACACTTTCACTGTAGTTGGAACGGGAGCTGCAGTTGACATTTCAACCGGATGGGAGTCTTCCAAAGAGGACGCTGCTGCGAAATCCAAATCCATGTGATGTTTTGTTGCAAAATCCTGAATCGTAGTGAGCAATGAAGAAAATTCTTGATGTGCTGCCTCCGAAGCTCCTTCGATGTACGCTTGCGTTAGCCTAGATATTTTACTAAGACAGTCAGCTAACTCCGTTTCCCGATCCAGTGATGCGAAATCGTAAGGAATACCCGTCATAGCTTCCAGTTTGTAGAGCTTCTCAAGGGCTTCAATATCATCTGCCAGCTGAGATGCAAATATCTGCCTTGATTTCACATCGTTCTCATATGTTGAAGCCGAATTCTTTATCGAGTTGATCATGCGTCTATAATTTTTCCTAGGTGGATCCAACAAAGCATTTTGAGTATTCTCCATATTGCGTCGTAAAGCTTGCTTATTTTCTATTCTTCGACGTTTACGCTCTGCTTCTTCGTGGGCTAGCCTTTCTGCAAGTCTCGCTTGTTCCAGTTCAATTTCGCGCTGCGCTTCGTTCAATTCTCTTTGGGCAGCTACAACCTCTGACACTACGTCGGGTTCTAATCCAACTTCTCTAGGTTGCTTTGGACGTTTATTTGCAACACCCAGTAAGACGAGGGATACGCATGCAACCGGGATCACCAATGCAGCAAACGCCGGCGCAATCATCACACTCAAGGCAATCACACCTGCAAGAGCTGCCAACGCGGCTAATGCTACTGCAGTGATTTTAATAGCCCGATGGACTTTCGGATTGTGAAAAAACTGCTTGACCGGATTTGCTCTAAGACCAGGATTAACTTCAACAACCATGATTTCCCTCGAATTTTTTTAAAGATCATACCATTAAAATGTTAAGATTCAATTAAGGATTAGATTCAAGCAATCTTCGAAGCTCGCCTATTAAGTAAAATGGGACGGAGCGCAGTTCATATTGAACGGCATTGCCTGATGTGTCTTTTACCTGTACTGAGACATTTTGAGGCGGCCCAGAATTAATGCGAGCAGCTAATGAGCGACCTTTTAAGTACATGTAACGGTGCAAAGATTTCAATGTGCCCTCTTTTCCGGCTTTTACCTCAATTGGGACGACTATTGCCCCTTGTTGAATGACATAATCAATTTCTGCACTTGCGAATTTTTCAGTGCTAATCCAATAGTAAAGCTCTGGCTCTATAAAAACAGGGTCGATGGTGCGCAACAATTGACCCACAACTTGTTCTGCGATGCCACCTTTGTTAATCAAATCTAACTCTTCAATAGTTTGAAGATCAGTAAGAGACAGTTTTAAGGCTGCAGAACACAAACCTACATCTAGCATAAGAATTTTTGTGTAATGATGAAGGAGTTCAGCACCTAGAGGAAGTCCATTTGCTGCTGTAGCTTGCACCTTATTGCAAATCCTGGCTTGAACAAGAAGTTCCAAAGCCTCTTTAATCTGCGAATGACGAACAGCACGATTGACATCACTATAGACAAATTTTTTTCCAAGACTTTGAGGAACAGCCTGTAATACTTCATTTAAATGAGTTGGATTGGCTCTGCTTCCGTACTTAGAGAAGTCATTTCTGTAAGTCTGTAGAATATCGTGATGGATGTTGCTAACCTCCATTAGCGATTGCTCTAAAGCCCAGCTTTGCACTGCTGCCGGCATGCCCCCAATAATGACATACTCTTTAAGCAACTTCATCAACTCCACATGGGTCAATTCAAAAACCCCCTGCTTCCATGTAAATTCTTTAATCTGCTCAACAAGAATCGTTTTGCCAAGAGCAAGTAAAAATTCTTCAAAAGAAAGCGGCTCTAAAAACATGAATGTCACTCTACCGACAGGCATACTCATTTCATGTTTTCCTAAAATGAATTCTAAAAGAGATCCAGCAGCAATCACCGGTAGCTCGGGCATATCCTCAGCAAACCAACGTAGCTTTGCAAAAAGTTCTGGAAACTCTTGTATTTCGTCGATGAACAAAATGGAATCAGCCGGTTCAATTGATGTCCCATACTGCGAAGCAAGACGTTTAAGAATTTCTTTAGGATCATTAACAGAAAAAACAGCTGCCACTTCCGGTTTACGTTCAAGATTCAGCTCAATCAACTTTTTCCCTGCGACTCTGGCTAACTCTCTCACTAACCAAGTTTTCCCAACCTGTCTGGCTCCACGAATCACGAGCGGCAATCGCTTATCTTTTACTAACCATTTCTGCAAATGATCTAATGCCATTCTTCTCATGAAAAATCCTTCCTATTTAATTCCAACTGTAGCCCAAAATCGTCCTTATTGTCAAAACAAGGCCTTGTTTTAAACGATATTATGTCAAAACAAGGACTTGTTTTGGCATTTCTTGAGAAGTAATACTCTTGGGCGTAAATTAATAAATCATGGGAAACCGATTATGAAAAAACAAAAAAATACTCATCATTGGAGGCAGCCCGAAGCCATTGCCCAAGCCGTGCGATTTCTCATCGAGTGCCCTTTTGTCACCTGAGAAATCCTCCACTGCGATGGCGGAGGCCGCTTGATCTAATTAGCATCTACTGGATGAGATGCCTTCAAGCCAATAATTTCTGCAAGTTGATCCTGGACTTGCTTTTCCAACTCTTGGATATACTTGTTTTGATTCGCAAACGTTTGTTGATATCCTGCTTTGTCAAGCGTTTTGGATTGTTCTAAGGCCTCTATACGCCTTTGATGATCTTCCCCCATGTCCTTAATTGTTTGCACTTTCTGACTCAGAGCAGCTTCTAACCTTGCAATGGTCGCATCCTTTTGTTGTTCACTTTTGATGCGTTCCCAAACTTCATTGTTCGCGGCATTAAACTGGTTTTGTAATGCAAGAAAATCAGCTTCAATTCTTGGATTTCGTTCAGCAACGACTCCTTGCAAACCGGCAATTCTTTCATTCAATCCTTGGATCTGCTCATCTTGTACAGCGATTCTACCTGCTTGATCTTGGCGCGCTCTCTCATTATTAATTCTATCTACCGGGGCTTGATTAGCGCTTGCGCACAGCACTTGCCTCCATTGCTTATTTGCCATGCGGCGGACGTGAACGTGGTAGATTCCAAAAGTAAAGATAAAAAGTGCGATGCTTCGCACGGCATCTTTGCGATTATTTGAGATGTGCCATGCTCGATTAAAGCGATCGGTAACAGGACTCAGTTGCGCACCGTATTGATTAATAAAATCATCATAAACATTTTGATTTAACCTATCGAATATCATTATTTAACTCCATTTTTCATAAATTATAACATGAAAACCATTAAGATTCAATTAAGAAATCAAATTAGAGATTTGACAGAGTCATTACATTTCTTCGGAGACGTTTTCCGGATGAGTTTGTTCTTGCTTCGATGTTTTTTGAAGCAGATTCTTAATCTCCAGCTAATTCATCTGGCAATTGTTCCAACTTTTGAATTTTGGCTTCCAACTCTTTTATACGGTCGAGAAAGCCCTGAGCTAACACTTCATTCGCTCTTTCTTCCGAGGCGATGCGAGAATCTTTTTCCTCGAGCTGAGATCTTAGATCTGTGATTTCTTTCGCGTTTTCAACCCCTTCTTGTACATGGCGTTGTAAGTCTGCCTCCAAACGGGTAATCTCTCTGGCCTGATCTCGACGAGCAGTGCGAGCTTCTTCCAGGAGAACCGCAAGATTGCCTCTTGCGTTTTCACTCTCATTGTTCACACGGTTGCACAAAATCTTCTTCCATTCGTTATTTGCCATTCTGCGGACGTGGAGATGATAGATCCCCAATGTGAATACAAAAAGCGCCACGCTGCGAGCAGAATAGGCTAATTTTTTTACAAAAGAATGCGGTTTAACATGATTAGCAAAAGTAATAGGGTGGAAAGTGCGATTGTATTTTGAAGTGGCTCCAGTAATCCCGCTATTATCCCCTAGTGACTGCTCCCTCGCCTAAAGGCGAAGGCTTCTAGGGATTACTCCCAAGCCATCCAGTCCGATGGCTAATATATTTTCTGATGCGTTGAAATCCCTTGTAGCTTGATATCCACATTTTGAACAGATATGTCTTCTTTGCGAGAGTGGTTTATGCTCTCGCTGGTGGCATTTGCTACATTCTTGAGAGGTGTAAGCAGGGTTCGCAATTCCTATCTTCCTACCAGCTTCTACCGCTTTGTAGGAGAGGAACTGTCGAAACTGATTCCAACTTGCATCATGAATGCCTTTTGCTAAATAGTTGTCCTGTACCATTTTTTTAATGTTCAGGTCTTCTATGCAAATTTACTGGTTTTCATGAACGATTTTCTTTGATAGCTTATGACAAAAATCCCTTCTGCGATTGGAGATTTTTTCATGAACTTTGGTTAGGCGCTTGCCTTGCTTTCTTCTTTCAGGTGTGCCTTTTGTAAGTTTAGAGAGCTTTCGCTGCTCTTTTGCTAATACCTTTTCACTTTTTTTATAGAAACGAGGATTAGGTATGATTTTCCCATCAGTTAGGGTTGCAAAGTTTTCTAGCCCTACATCGATACCGACTGCTTTATCTATTTCAGGGAGAGGCAATACGTCCACTTCGCAGGAAAACACAACATGCCAAGATCCGGAA
>JBKEAL010000163.1:0-28853 GCA_047972195.1 Parachlamydiaceae bacterium | reverse complement strand
GAAAAAGAAGCGTTAAAGACTGCGTATCTAGCAGAACTTATGGGGATCTCCTATAATAGGCCTGAAAACATCTATCGTGTTGATCTGGCGCAGGCAGAGCAGAAGCTGTTGAAATCACCTCTCATTTCTTAAGCTAAATTAAAGAGGATTCCGCCAGGAGCACTATCTAAAGATAACAACAACACGAAGCCTGCAGCTTATCATGAAGACCGTGCCAATGCAGCGCTTGATGAGGAGGGTTACGTCATTCCCTTTAAGCCCTTTTTTACCCCTAAGCGGATTGTGCACATTTATTTAGGATTGGATTCATCCAAAGAGTTGGCATGGAATGAGCGATTGGACGATGAGCGGCTGGATCTTGCTTGGAACTTGTTAAATGCGCTAAAGTCCGTAGATAGTATTTCTGTGAAACAGATCGACCTTTCTCGCGTTACAGCCTCGAGCTTAGGGGAGAGGCGTGTTGTGGTCGTGGTAGATCTTCTCAAGGAAGATGGAGAAAAAGTGGAGCGCTGCTTGCTGTTGAATACAGACAACCCCCATGAGGGGATTGCTCGATTTCTTGCATTTGCGACTCATGGGAAAGAGTGGGCCAAAGAGAAGTATTTGGTCCTTGATCTACGCGTTCCGTCATTGGGTGTGATAAAAAAAGGGAAGACATAATGGAGTGGGTACAGGTCAATTGGACAGCAGGAAGTTTGCAGGACGCAAGAATCGTTTCGCGCTATCTCGTGCAGGAGCATATCGTATCACAGGCAAAAATCATTCCTTGGGTGGAATCGATCGCTCTTTTAAATAATCAGCTGGAAACGACTCAGGAAACTTTGGTTCAGTTCATTACAGTTAAAGAGCATTTCGATGCCGTAAAGGAAGCGATTGAGAAACAGGGGAAATTTGCCATTGCCGAGTTGATCGTGTATCCGATTACCGAGATCAATTCTGCTTATTTCCAGTGGCTGCAAGAAAACTTGAAGATATCAGTTGGAAATTAAAATTTTTTTGTGTTAGTGTGACCCTAAGAAACATTACTAGGTAGGTTATGGCCTCTTTAAACAAAGTATTTATCGCAGGACGCTTGACACGCAAGCCAGAATTGCGAAAAACCCCCAATGGAATCGCAGTGACCGATCTGCTTGTAGCTCTTAACAGAGAGTTTGTCACATTGAATGGAGATAAGCAGCAAGAAGTGTGCTTTGTCGATGTCGTTGTATGGGGTAAGCAGGCAGAATTATGCGTGCAAATCCTCGATTGCTCTTCCCCCGTTTTGGTGGAAGGCAGACTACAGCTGGATACATGGCATGGCAAAGATGGCGAAAAGCGCTGCAAATTGCGCGTAGCTGCTGAAAGAGTGCAGTTCCTAGAAAGAAAGAGTGGAGCAGAAAAGGCCTTAGAACCCGTATGTGCGCAAGGTTATGACGAATAAAGATCACCTGTTTGAACAGTTAGAAGGTATTGTGGATATCAAGCCCGAGAAAAAAGGCGATGTACTTATCCTTCGTTTTTCCGGGCGCTTGGATGCCATCTCTACTCCGGATGCAGAGAAAAAGGTCCTCGAGATGATCGACAAAGGATCTTCCAATCTGCTCTTTGACTTCTCCAATATCGATTACATCAGCAGCGCCGGAATGCGCATGCTGCTGGCTATCACCAAAAAAATCAAAACCCAGCCAGGCCGCCTGGCTCTTTTCGGCGTGACCACCAATGTCATGGATGTCTTCAAAATGTCCGGCTTTGACCACGTCTTGGATCTCCACGAAACTGAAGAGGAAGCCCTCGAGAAGTTCAAGGGCTAATACAAGTTTTCGCACTTTCCTCTATCAGAGACCGATTATAAAAACCACCCGCTCGCTTGCGCTCGCTAGAGACCACAAAGAACACAGAAGAGAAGAAAGAAGTGGGATGAATTATCCCCTCCCTGTCTTCTCTGTGCGCTCTAGCGAGCGCAAGCGAGCGGGTGGTTTTTATAATCGAGAATGGCCTGGAAGGGGACTAGATGAAAATGAGGGACTAAGTTACTATGATCCTATATCATGAACACTGGATGTATTGAGACTAAAGAACTTGAAAGAGTTTTTTTTGGGCTGGCCATTGAAGCGCAGAAAGAAATTCCTCCGATGCTGCAACGATCGCGCAAAAAAGTGATCATTTTAGCAGGTCCTACCGGATGCGGAAAGTCGGAATTTGCGATGGATTTTTGCGAGAAAGTCCATGGTGAAATCATTTCAGGGGATTCAATTCAGGTCTACCGTGGCATGGATATCGGGACGGCTAAGCCCACCAAGCAAGAACAAGCGCTGATTCCGCACCATTTGATCGATATAAGGGATGTTAAAGACCATTTTAATGTTGTCGATTTTTATTACGAAGCAAGACACGCCTGTCAGACTGTACTTTCTCACGAAAGCCTTCCTGTGATTGTGGGAGGGTCCGGTTTTTATCTTCATTCGCTTCTATATGGGCCTCCAAGCGGACCGCCCTCAGTTCCTGAATTGAGAAAGAGCCTCGAAGATGAGATGAAAGAGAAGGGAGCTGACGTTCTGTTTGAGAGACTTAAACAGCTAGACGAAGAGTACGCAAGGACGATCACCAAGCACGATAAGCAGAAGATCATTCGAGGCTTGGAAATCATCACACTCAGTAATAAAAAAGTGAGTAAACTTTCTTGGAAAAACCGCAATAAACCGCTGAACTACGATTTCCGCTGCTGGTTTTTCCATCGACCTAAAGAAGTTCTTTATCCGCGGATAGAAAGGCGTTGCGACAAGATGCTGGAAAGGGGGTTTTTGGAGGAAGTTGAAGCGCTGCTTCCTGCAATTGAGTCCAATTCTTCTGCATGTCAGGCGATCGGATATCGGCAGGCAATAGAATTTTTAAAGAGCAAGCGAAGCAAAGAGGACTATAACCGGTTTGTTGATGCTTTCAAGCAAGCCTCGCGCAATTACGCCAAACGGCAAATGACTTGGTTTCGCAGGGAGCCGATGTTCCGTTGGATCGATCTGGATGCGCATGATCCAGAAGTTGTGATGGATATCATCGAACAAGATTTTGAACAGTCTATCTAAAGTTTTAGTTGTAAACTCGTCATTAGAATGATAGAATCTCACTACCAACATTAGGTTTTACTCATGAACAAACAAGAAGATGACCAGGCAATAAAAAGCGAACCTGTGCAAGCTAATCCGCGTAAAGAGAAGAAATCTCCATTCGACGATTTTTTAAAGGAGCTTGAGTCGCGCCACTCCGCCGAAGAAAAGCTGCGCATCGCCCTCCTCTTTATGGAAAAGTCGCTCTCCCGAGAAGGAAACCCCGATTTTAAAGGATTTTGGGAAGCAAGAAAGCATTGTTTAGCTCTTTTTCGCGAATCGATCTCTCCTCCAGAAAGAGCTGAGCTATGGAACCGTTTCAGCGAATTTTCAAAGGAAGCCAGAAGATTGAAAGAGCTTTCTGATGAGCAGAGCGGTTTTGCTGCAGAGCAGTTTGAGATGGCAATCCAGTCGATTGAAAAAGATCTAGATTCAATGGGAACTTCTACCGCCTCATTCGCAGATCTCCCAGCGCCAGCCCACGCCCGCATCTTGATTCCTCACTGGGAAGAGTACAACCGACGCCAAAAAGAATTGAACTTCCTCAACACCTATGCTTCAAGAGTGAACAGTTTGCGTAAAGAACTTATGAAAACTGAAATGCGCATCCGCATTAAAAACCAGTTTTTTGACAGACTTTCCAAGGCAGGAGATCTTCTTTTTCCGAAAAGAAAAGAACTGATTTCCGAGTTAAGCGAAGTCTTTGAAAGAGATGTTGAACAGTTTGCTACTAAGCACTTTACTACGCAAGGCAGTACTGTCCCTACATTTGCTTTGCGCGAAGAGATCAAAGAGATGCAGGGCATCGCGAAAGAGTTGACTTTGAATGCACGCGCCTTTAGCGCCACTCGCACAAAACTCAGCGCTTGCTGGGATGCTCTGAAAGAAAAAGAGTCTGAAAAGCGCAAAGAACTCTCCGAGAAAAAAGAGCTGTTTGAGCAAAACGCGCAGCAGTTAAATGAAAAATTTGACGGAATCGAGAAGAGGTTTGAGGAAGAGGGCATTTCTCCTGAAGAGTTGGAAAGCCTTCTTGAAGAGCAGCAAAGGGAAATGCGCCAGAAAGAGCTTGGACGCGATGAGGTGAAGGCGTTGAAAGAGCGCCTCTTTGCATTAAGAGATAAAGTAGATGAGAAACTGAATGCTAAAGAGCATGCGCGCAGAAAAGCTGAAGAAGAGAGAATTCAGAAGAAGCGCGAATGGATTGAAGGCTTTAATCAAAAGGCAGTTCAACTTCTACAGAGGGCGGAGACCCTTTCTAGTGAAGAAGTGAAAACAGAACAAGAAGCTTTTATTGAAGAGCTGGCTGCTTCCGGTTTGAACAAAACAGAGCGCACAGAGATTGAGAAAGGTTTAAAGCCTCTGAAAGATCTTCTGAAAAAGAAAAAAGAAGCCGCTTTATTGGCTTTGCCAAGCGATGAGAGAAGTGCACTGACACAGCTTAATGAGTTGCTCGAGCAAAAGAGACAGGAAAGAAACGAAGTCAAACAGCTACTGGAAGAGCTGAGAAAGAAGGCAAAAGGCAGTGGTCTCGATTTCAATCGCGCGATGGAATTAAATCAAACAATTGCTGAGCAAAAAGAGTTGCTCGAAGAGCTGATCTCCACTATAGAAGAGGTAGAAGAAAAAATTGAGGGGTTGGAACAGAGACTTGAGTAAGATCCGGTTAGCCATATTTGACTTAGATCATACTCTTGTTTCTACAAACATTAGCTTTGCCTTTGGAAAGTTTCTCTTTCTCAAAGGGAAGATGCCTCTCTCATGTATGCTGCGTTCTTCCGCAGCATACTTTGCTCATAAAGTTTTGGGGGCCTCTCTTGAAAAGGTTCACAATCAAATACTTAAAGCTTATCTAAATCGCCTTCCCAAAGAAGACCTTATCTCGCTTTCTTCAGAATTCATCGATAAAAAGCTGAATGGATTACTTGATCCTAAAATCGTTGAAGAGATGAACAAAGCATATCGAGATGGAGCATTAATTTCTCTCTGCACCAGTTCACCCGATTTTCTCGTTAGTTTGATCGCTTCGAAGCTATCTATAGAGCTTTGGTGTGCATCGCGTTACAAGTTTGACAAGAGAGGCTATTTGTGTAAGATTGATCCCATAGTGAACGGTCCGGAGAAGGCCTCTTTTATTCAAAAAGTGTTGGAGAAAGAAAAAATTTCCAGAGAGGAAGTCATAGCGTACAGCGATAGTTTTTTGGATTTGCCTATGTTTGAGTTATCTGGTCATCCGGTGGCTGTGAATCCTGACCGCAGATTGAAGCGCCATTCTTTATTAAAAAACTGGAGGGTGTTGAACACATGAAAAATCCACGGTTTGATGCAGTGGAAGCTGCAGGCAAGTATCAGAGACCTCTGACTCCAATTGATATTCTAAAAGGGTATGCCTCCTCAGAGCAGTTTGGAATCAATGTTTTTACCCGTGCGTTGATGCAGTCGATGCTTCCAAAAGAGGTGTTTGCTAACGTAGTTGACGCGATGGAATCGCGCGATAAGATCAAGCCGGAGTATGCCGATACAATCGCGTTGGCAATTAAAGAGTGGGCGTTAAGCAAAGGTGCCACGCATTACTGCCACTGGTTTCAACCCCTTACCGGATTGTCTGCAGAAAAACACGATTCCTTTATCGATTGGTCGAAAAACAGCGGAGAAGTGATTGAAAAATTTACTGGCGACCAGCTGATTCAAGGCGAACCGGATGCCTCTTCATTCCCCTCAGGAGGACTGCGCAGCACTTATGAAGCTAGAGGATACACAGGCTGGGATCCTACATCGCCTGTATTCTTGTGGAAGGGTGGTGAAGGTGTTACCCTTTGCATTCCGACGATTTTTTTCTCCTGGACAGGAGAGGTTCTCGATGAAAAAATCCCTTTATTGCGTTCCGACGAAAAGCTGAATGCCGCGGCGTTGAGATTGCTCAAACTTTCGGGAATTAAAGCGAGCAGAGTGTACTCCACGCTGGGTTTGGAGCAGGAATATTTTGTCATCGACCGAAATCTGCGCAATTTAAGGCCCGACTTGATGCTGTTAGGGAAGACAGTCTACGGAGCTCCATCGCCGAAGGGGCAAGAGCTTCAAGACCACTATTTGGGGTCTGTTAAAGATAGAGTTCTCTCCTTCATGCAAGATTTTGAGGCCGAAGCGATCCGCTTGGCGATCCCCGTAAAGACCAGGCATAACGAAGTTGCGCCTGCACAGCATGAAGTGGCGCCTGTATTTGAAAAAGCTTCTCTTGCTATCGACCACAATATCCTGCTCATGGAGTTGATGCGTCATGTTGCGATTCGCCACCAATTGAGCTGCTTGTTGCATGAAAAGCCTTTCAAAGGGTTGAACGGTTCAGGAAAACACAGTAACTGGTCGCTTTCAACAGATACGGGAATCAACCTTTTGGATCCTAGCGACACTCCCGACCGCAGCTTCCACTTCCTCGTACTGCTCACAGCGATTTTAAGCGGTATCCATCGCCACAGCGCCCTTTTAAGAGCCTCGATTGGTTCAGCCTCCAATGACGCTCGTCTTGGCGGCCACGAAGCCCCCCCCGCGATCATCTCCGCTTTCTTAGGCGATGAACTAGAAACGCTTTTGACACGCATTGAGAACAATAAATTACCTAAGAATTCCAGAGGAAAGGAAGGATACGATCTGGGATTGTTGCATGTGCCCCACCTTAAAAAGGATTATACGGACCGCAACCGTACCTCCCCATTTGCCTTCACAGGGAACAAGTTTGAATTCCGCGCGGTCGGTTCTTCTTCAAACCCCTCGTTCCCTATCACCGTATTAAATGCAATTGCCGCGGAAAGTTTGACGGAGATTTTGGACCAGATCGAGAAGAAGTTGGATCATAAAAAAATCAGCGAAGCCAAGCTATTTGAAGCAGCGATTCCTGTTTTAAATAAGTTTTTAAAGGAATCCAAGGGCATTCGCTATTTTGGAAACAACTATAGCGATGCGTGGAAAAAGGAAGCAAAAGCGCGAAAATTACCTATCTTGGAGTCTGCTTTAGACTCCTTTGCTTCTTTTATCTCACCTTCCACGAAGAAAGTTTTCAGTGGAATTTTAAGAGAGCAAGAGCTTAAAAGCCGCTATGAGATAAATGTCGAGGCATATCTTCTGAACATGAAGATCGAAGTCAATCTGATGATCGACCTGTTTAAAACTTGCTTACTGCCTGCAGCTTATTCTACGCAAAAAGAATGGGCGAAGAGCCTGATGAAAACAGCAGAGCTGTTGAACAAAAATTCCGTCAAAGAGCAGAAGAAGCAGTTCGCCCGGTTTGTCGCTAAAATTGAAGAAGCGGTTGTCGCAATGGAGAAACTGGAAAAGATAGGCGCGACTGTGACTAAAGAAAACGCTGGAAAGGTGCGCGATCAGATGGACGTATTAAGAGATTTCGTCGATCGCATTGAAGAGCAGGCAAACGACTTGAGTTGGCCTCTGCCGAAGTATAGAGAACTTCTTTTTATCGTATGAAGAGGTTAGGGGTTTTTGGAGGCAGTTTCGACCCTATTCATTTCGGCCATATCCACCTTGCACTCACGCTTTCTGAAAAACATCGCTTGGACCAAGTTCTTTTTATTCCAGCCGCGCATAATCCATTGAAAAAACCTGATCCAACGCATACCTATCACAGATTGGAAATGACTAAACTCGCCATTGAGGATATTCCTCAATTTCAGGTGGATACTATTGAAATAGAGAGAAGCGGACCCTCATTTACGGTTGACACTTTACGCGAACTATCGATTAGAGAGAGGGGTAAGTCGGAGCTGTTTTTGCTTTTAGGGGAGGATGCCTTGCACTCTCTCCACCAATGGAAAGATCCGGAACAGATCTGTTTCATGGCTGTGCCTCTTATCTTAAGTCGCTCACAAAAGTATTTTCCTTCACTTCCCGAATTGAACCCTGAGATCAAAAAAAAGCTACAGGAAGGCTGGACAGCGGCGCCTATCTTGGAAATTTCAGCTACAGACATACGTAACAGATTAAGAGTCAATCTCTTCTGTGAGCATCTCGTCCCTTCAAAAGTACTGGATTATATCCGGCATCATCGGCTATACTTGTAAGCAAATACCTTAGCGAGTGATCTATGGCAAAAGAAAAAAAAAGAGTTGTAATAACCGGAATGGGCGTGATCAGTTCTTTGGGAAATGACGTCGACCTTTTTTATCAAAATCTTCTTGAAGGAAAAAGCGGCGTTGGAATGATCGAATCCTTTCCTTGTGACCAATTCCCTACAAAATTTGCTGGCTGCGTCAAGGATTTTCAACCTGAAGATTACATGGATAAGAAGCAGGCGCGACGGGTGGATCTGGCGATCGCTTTTGCGATTGCTGCTACACAAAAAGCACTTGCATATGGTGCTATTGACGCTTCTGCTATAGAAAAGTTAGACAAATCGCGATGCGGTGTGATCATCGGTTCCGGAATGGGAGGCATGCAGGTGTATTCAGATGGCGTGCAAACTCTCCTGGAAAAAGGTCCTTCAAGACTGACGCCTTTCTTTGTTCCCTACATATTGACCAATATGCCGGGCGCCTTGGTTGCTATGGAATATGGCTTTATGGGACCCAACTATTCAATCTCGACGGCCTGTGCTACCGGTAACAACTCGATCATTGCTGCGGCTCAAACAATTGAACGCGGCGATGCAGACTTCATGGTGACCGGTGGAACAGAAAAAGCGATCATTCCTGTGGGATTGGCCGGTTTTTGTGCGTGCAAGGCGCTTTCTCAACGTAACGATGACCCGCAAGGAGCTTCCAGACCTTGGGATAAGGAACGAGATGGCTTTGTAATGGGGGAAGGAGCCGGAGTGCTGATCCTGGAAGAACTGGGCCATGCTCTTAAGCGGGGTGCGAAGATTCTAGCAGAGTATAAAGGAGGCGGCCTTTCCTGCGATGCCCACCACATTACAGAACCAAAACCGGACGGTTCCGGAGTGGCTCTCTGCCTGCAGAACGCATTGCATGACGCGAACCTGGCGCCATCAGACATCAATTACATCAATGCCCACGCGACCTCAACACCAGCCGGCGATATGGCGGAAATCCGCGCCTTGCAGAAAGTGTTTCCTAATCCTCAAGAGATCTCGATTAATGCGACAAAATCGATGATTGGCCACTGTTTAGGGGCTGCCGGCGGGATCGAAGCGATCGCAACCGTCAAAGCGATCATGGAAGGCGAGGTGCATCCGACGATTAACTTGAATCAGCCGGAAGAGATTTTATTCCACGCGCCTAAACAAGCTGAGAAACTCAAAATCCAAGCAGCGCTTTCCAACTCTTTCGGTTTTGGCGGACATAATGCTACTATCGTATTTGCTCCTTATACCCCGAGGTAAGGTTGAAAAAAGGTATTGCGATTATTGCTCACAGAGGGGCCTCATCTAAGCACCCGGAAAATACCTTGAGTGCCATCCGCCATGCCATAGGGGTTGGCGCTGATTTCGTGGAAATAGATGTCCATCTATCTAGCGATGGCATTCCTGTTGTAATCCACGACAACACTTTATGCCGTACAACCAATGCTGAAAAGGGAAAAAAGATCCGGGAGATGCACTCGGATCAATTTAAGCGGTACGACGCAGGTGCTTGGTTTCGCGGAGCGACAACATTAGAAAAAGTGCCGACGCTTGAAGAAGTTTTGGCGCTGGATTTCGGCAAAACCGGTTTGATGATCGAGATTAAGGATGATATCAACCATGACTTAAGCACCGCTGTCTTTTCCATTTTGCAAAACCGAAAAGTGCCCAATCTCCTCATCGGTAGTTTTTCGGCTCTCTCCGTTTCCTATTTTCACGATAAATTTCCCAGATTTAAATTGATTGGTATTGCAGATCAGTTGGATAGCATCAAAGAGTTTGAAAAAGTCGACCTTGATTACATTGCAATCGCTGAATCGCTTCTCAATCAGAATGTCATGCAAGAGATTAATGCAAAGTACTCAGCCATATGGGCTTATACAGTTGATGATCTTAAAAGAGGCGAAGAGCTCATGCAGCTGGGGATTTCCGGCCTGATCACTAACGATCCCGAAGTGTGGATTTAGATCTCGTCGCAAATCCTCCATTTCGTTATTCTGGGGGTTACTATATAAGAACATAAGAGGTGTTTACAGTGAAGAAAATCGCAGAACTCTTTTGGGAATTTTTAATGCGGTTTATTCTTTGGTTCCGCTACCGCATCAAGGTAGAGGGGCTGGAGAAATTGGACAGTAAATATCTAACTAGACCGGGCGGCGTTCTTTTCCTGCCTAACCACCCCACTATTTTCGTCGATCCTATCGCAGCAACCCTTTCGATTCTCCACAAAAAGCAGATCCGTCCGATGATTGTGGAGTATATGTACTACTATCCCGTCGTCAATTCTTTGATGCGGTTTATGAATGCTTTACCTATTCCTGACTTTGACGTTTCGAGTAACACTCTGAAAAGAAGCAAAAGCGAAAAGGTGATTGGCGAAGTGATCGAAGGGTTGAAGCATGGTGACAACTTCCTGATCTATCCCGCCGGAAGAATTAAACAAACGGCTTATGAGGCAGTAGGGGGTGCATCAGGAGTGCATCGCATTTTACAGGAAACGCCTGAAGCAAATATCGTCTTAATGCGTATCAAGGGTCTTTGGGGAAGCAAATTCAGCCGCGCTTTAACAGGTGCAAAACCTTTGATGTTCCCAACCATCTGGTGGGGCGTCAAACAAGTGTTAAAAAACCTGCTCTTTTTCACTCCAAGACGAACAATTACAATCGAAGTGTGCCCAGCTCCCGATGATTTTCCAAGAAATGGCACGCGCATAGAGGTGAACCAATATCTTGAACGCTGGTTCAACAAACCGGACGGTTTGACAGAACAGATCGGTCAATACCCTGGCGATTCGCTTGTCCTGGTTCCCTATAGCGTGTGGAGCAAAGAGCTTCCAAGAGTAGCTCTGGATGAGGACAAGGATGAAGTAAAACGATGGGTCGATCTAGGAAAAATCCCTAACTCCATCAAAGAAAAGGTGATCGCGAAGATCGCAATGATGACAGATAACGTGCCATCCTCTATTAAACCGGAGATGAATTTAAGCACTGATCTCGGCATGGATTCTTTGGATACAGCGGAACTTGCTATCTTCCTCCATGATACGTTCGACATCACTAGTGTACCGGTAAACGAGCTGACGACAGTCGCCAGAGTGATGGGGATTGCTGCCAAGCAGATTGTATGTAAACAGCCGTTAAAAGATGAGATTAGCGACCTGTCCAAGTGGTATGCGCCGGTAAAACATGAGCGTCGTGAAATGCCGCCAGGAGAAACGATCTCCGAAGTATTTATCAACAATTGCAAAAAATTGGGCAAAGCGGCCGCTGTCGGCGATGCAAGAACAGGGATTCTTTCTTATAAAGATATGCTCGTCCGCTCTATTTTGCTGGCGCGTATGATCAAGAAGTTTCCAGGAAAGCACATCGGAATTATGCTGCCTGCTAGCGTCGTTGCAGATCTCTGCATTTTCGCCACGCAATTAGCCGGCAAGGTTCCGGTTATGATCAACTGGACTGTGGGCCCTCGTCACTTGGAATCGGTTGTTCAGTTGGCAGACCCTAGCGTGATTCTTTCCTCATGGGCCTTTGTGGATCGACTTGAAGGTGTTGATTTATCTCCCATTGAATCGAGAATGGTTCTTCTGGAAGATAAGAGAAGAGATATCACGATTGTAGACAAAATAAAAGCCCTTCTGATTTCAAAGAGAAGCACACAGCGCATTCTCAGCGCCATTTCTGATGAAAAGATAAAACCTTCTGATGAAGCGGTGATTTTGTTTACTAGCGGTTCTGAGGCGATGCCAAAAGGCGTTCCGTTAACTCATGCCAATATCTTGGAAAACCAGAGAGCTGCCTTGCAGGACATCAAACTGTATTCAGACGATATTTTCTATGGAATTTTGCCTCCGTTCCATACGTTTGGATTCTCAATCAGCTGTATCTTGCCTGTCTTGGCAGGAATTAAAGTGGCCTTCTATCCAGATCCTACAGATGGCAAAGCGTTAGCACTAGGATTTGAAAAATGGCGCATCACGATTATGTGCGGGGCTCCAACATTCATCAAAGGGCTACTCAAGAGCGCGCTGCCTTCTCAACTGAAAACTATGCGCTTGTGCGTGACCGGTGCAGAAAAGGCTCCGGATGACCTTTTCGAGATGCTTCGATCTTTAAATAAAGAGGACTCCGTTCTGGAAGGATACGGAATTACAGAATGTGCTCCTGTATTGACCATGAATAGAGAAGACCGCAAGAAGAAGGGTGTTGGCCAAGCGTTGCACAATGTCGAGCTTTTGGTCGTCAATCCAGAGACTCTTGAACCGGTGGCAACCGGAACGCAAGGTTTGATCTTAGCCAGAGGCCCAAACATCTTTACCGGTTACTTGAATCCGGGGATAGAGCCTCCCTTTGTCGATGCTGAAGGAAAAAGCTGGTACAAGACAGGCGACTTGGGAGAATTGGATGCGGATGGCTACCTGACGATTTCCGGAAGAATGAAGCGCTTCATTAAGATGGGCGGCGAAATGGTCAGCTTGTCGGCAATTGAAGAGGCTCTCATGCAGGTTTCATCAAAGTATGGATGGCCTAAAGCGGTCGAAGGGCCTGTGTTAGCAATTGTTGCAAAGGAAGTCGATGGGGAAAAGCCCAAAATCTATCTTTTCACAAAATTTCCAGTCACAGTGGAAGAGGTCAACAAGGCGGTTCGAGAGTCCGGTTTCAGCAACCTGATCCGCATCTCTGCCGTACAGCAGATCGACGACATTCCAATCATGGGAACAGGAAAAGTCAATTATCGCATCTTAGAACAGAGGTACTTAGGAAAGACTTAAAATGACCAACGGAAACAGCGACCCTTACCCGATACAATTTTACAATTCATTAACGAGAAAAAAAGAGAGCTTCAGCCCGGTAGATCCTCAAGATGTGAGGATCTACACGTGCGGCCCGACCGTGTACCACTACGTACATATTGGCAATCTGCGCACCTTTCTCTTTGAAGACATCCTGCGACGCACGCTGAAATATTTCGGCTATGGACTGACTCAAGTGATGAATCTGACCGACGTCGACGACAAAACGATCCGTGGAGCGATCAGAGACAAGGTGACGTTAGAACAGTTTACCAAACCGTTCATTGCTGCCTTTTTCAACGACCTTAAAACATTGCACGTTCAACCGGCAGAACACTATCCGGCAGCAACCGATTACATCGCCCAAATGATACAGATGATCGAGGGGTTGATCAAAAAAGGGGTAGCTTATCTTGGAGCCGATGGCAGCGTCTATTTCTCCATCGAAAAATTTCCGCACTACGGCTGCCTGTCACATTTAAAGCTGCATGAACTGAAGGTAGGCGCTTCTGACCGCGTCCTGAACGACGAATACGATAAAGAAAACCTCTCAGACTTTGTTCTCTGGAAAGCTTACGATTCGGAAAGAGATGGGCAGATCTTTTGGGAAAGCCCATTTGGAAAAGGCCGTCCGGGTTGGCACCTCGAGTGCTCCGTCATGGCGATGCAGATTCTTGGCGAAACGATCGATATCCACGTTGGGGGCGTCGACAATATGTTCCCTCACCATGAGAACGAGATCGCTCAATCGGAAGCGTATTCAGGCAAGAAGTTTGTCAATCTTTGGATGCACGCAGAACACCTGATTGTCGACGGCAAAAAGATGTCCAAAAGCCTTGGCAACTTTTATACGTTGCGCGATCTGTTGAACAAGGGATTTGATGGCACAAGCATCCGCTACTTGCTCATCCAAACCCATTATAAAACCCAGTTGAACTTCACATTTGCAGGCATCCAAGCAGCAAAAGTCTCCCTTCAGCGACTGCAAGACTTCATTTTCAGGTTGAGCCACGTGTCACAAGAAAAAGGCCCCGGAGCTTATCAACCGATCATCGACAAGCTTGAAAAGGAGTTTGCTGCAGGGCTGTCCGATGATTTGAATATTTCACACTCATTGGCGGCACTGTATGACTTTGTAAGAGACATCAACGGCTTGATCGACCAAAACAACTTAGGTAAGGAAGAGGCGCAAGCTTGCCTGCAACTACTTAAGAGGATGAATCTGGTTCTTGCCGTCATGAAGTTCGACGAGGAAGAGGCGATACCGGAACATGTACAATCGCTCTTTCAGCAAAGACTTCAGGCACGTCAGGATAAAAATTGGGCACTATCCGATAGCTTGCGCAATGACATCTTTGCACAAGGCTATCTCATCGAAGACTCTGCATCAGGAGCGAGACTTAAGAAAAAATGAAAGCATACACTAAAGAAGAAAAATTCATGCTGGCTCTCTTCTCAGCTGCCAATGATCTGGGAGATAGTGAAGAAGAGGTTAACCGGTACGATGTGGGCAAGAAGATTGGCATGCATCCACCGGGCATCGATAACCTGTGCGACCGATTGGCTCAAGCCAACTTCATCAAAAAGCGCGGCGACGTTCTCGTTGTATTAACGCAAAACGGTCTGCGTCTCATTAATACGTTACAGAACGATTAATCATTCAAGTCTTGCTAAGCCCTTGACAAGGCTTTTTTTGAACATGGTGTTGAAAAGGGCCATGCTAGCGAATAGAAACAGCAAGTTTAGGATGCAGCTGATAGCGAAGTAGTTCACGGGGAAAACGCCACCATGAAGAATTTCCCGCATGCCTTCAAAGACGTAGGTTGTGGGCAAACTCCAGGCGATCATTTGCGCCCAAGCAGGCAGCACTGAAACGGGATAGAATACGGCGCTAAATGGAGCAAAGAGGAAGGGAAGCATCCAGGCAAACATCTCCACTTTATGTCCCCAATAGATGATCATGCTGGAGGCAAGAAATCCCACGGTCCAGCCAAAAACATAGAGAAGAGCTGCAAAGGGCAAAAAGGCCCATCCCATGGTGAACACATTGAGGGAATAGAGAATATACACCATTAAGCTTGCAAAAAGAACAGATACCAGTAGTTTACACAGACTTAGAAGCAGCGTACCGCAGATCCACTCTGAAATTTTCAGCGGCGTGGAAAATAGATTCAAAAGGTTGCGATGCCAGAATTCTTGCAGCAAGTGAAATGAAATTCCAAGAGAGCCTCTCCAGGCGATTTGCCAGAAGATTAAGGCTGTCATCAAAATAAGAGGGAGGTCGGGTGTTTGCGTTTTCTGTTCGACCCAGATCGAAGTCAATCCCCACAAAAGAATGTCTACCAAAGGCCAATAAAAGAGATCGGAAAGCTGGCTAAAATCTTTTAATGTATAAAAGTAGCGTAAAAACACGCCTCGGATGCGGCTTAAACTCATGACGCTCCCCGCGAAATTTGCAGAAAGTAATCTTCCAGTGAGGGCTCATCGATTTTGATGCTTGCATATGAGACTGACGTAGAGCTTAATGCATTCAGGAAAAAGGGGATTTTGTCCTCATCCATTTTCACTTCGATCGACTTGCCTTCAACGCTATGCGGATGTCCCTGCTTAAGAGCAATCGCAATCGTTTTCTCCATGCCGTCTGTGATGATTAACTTGACTCTGAACTGTCCCACACTTCTCGCGAGCTTTTTTGGTCGATCGTCTGCGATGATCTTTCCATTTTTTAGAAAAATCGCGCGATCGCAGATCTCCATGACCTCTTCCATTTTGTGCGACGTGAATAAGATAGATAGTCCTTGCTTGGCTCTTTGTTCCAGTAGGAAGGCGCAGATGTCGTTTGCAATGTCGGGATCGAGCGATGCCGTAGGTTCATCTAAAAGGACAATGCGTGGACGGACAAAAAAAGCTTTTACAAGCATCAACCGCGTTACTTGGCCTGCCGAAAGGGATCCTACGCGGTGATTGCGCTTGTCCCAAATGCCGAATCTTTCCAATAAAGACTCATACCGGCTTCTCGATTCATTTTTACTTAAGCCGTAAAGCGCGCCAAAGAAAATGAGATTTTCTTCAAGCGTCAAAATCCACGGCAAGCTCGTATAGGTGCTGGCAAACGAGACGTCCTGAAGAATATCAGAACGGTGCTCGGCAAAATCCTTGTCGAAGTAGAAAATCTTCCCGGAGGTTGAGGATAGGGTACCCAGAAGCATCTGGATCGTCGTTGTTTTACCCGATCCGTTAGGCCCCAGAAGCCCTAAGATTTCTCCCTCATTTAAGTGGAAAGAGATCTCGTCGACAGCAGTCACCTGAGGATGCCCTGAATACACCTTTTTCAATCGATCTGTTTTGAGGATGGTAGCCATAAAATTCCTAATCATACACGAACAGGTCATTTGCCTCTGATCTAAAAAATAAGTTGATAAAATGATGGCCTATCTATATTCCATATTCAGGTCTTCATAACAATAGGAGGAGATTTATGGTTAATAAAACCGGGTTCAAGGAGACACCTAACGCTATTAGAACTACATCGAGAGATGATGTTAAAAAAAAGGATAAAGTTAGAAAAATCGAGAATATTGCAATTGAAAGTTTGGTGGATTTGCCAAAGGAGCCTGCTTCTAGAAAAAGTATAAAAAAAAAACAGGCGGCAAATTCTAGCGAGGCCTCCTCTTTATATAGTCGTGAGCCGGGAAGTGATCCATTATCCACGCGTCGCATCAGATATGAAAAGGTGCCGGTGCCCACTCCGCAAGGATCTGTGTTAGAAGAAAGCTATAAGGCTCATGCTAGTGTGAAAAGAGATTTCTATCGCGATTTAAGACGGTTTAAGCACGGAAAATTGGATGCTGAACAGCAGGTGGAATTTATTGCTACGAGAGCAAAATTTCACTCTACATTGCATCAAATGGAATATTGCTTGCAGGTTCCTGAAGTACCGCATGACTATTTTCTTCCACTTTGTCCGGAGGGTAAGGGGATTGAATTTTTCAGCCCTAACGATCGTTTGAGTGATCGTAAACGAAATTTCGAACCTCTCAATACCTATTTGAATGAAATTATTGGAGTGCTTGGAGGGCAAGACAACGTGAAAACTAATGCTGCAAAGATGGCACTGCTTGCAGGTTTAGATAAAAAAGAAAAAGAAAAATTTGTCGCAAACTGGACGGATGATGTGAATGCGGATCTTGATGAGACACTTTCACAGAGGCAAAAGCGGCTCAAAGATTTGCGTGTTTTTGAAAGCATGTTGAATGCATTTACTCGGCAACTCGATGGCCTAGAAAAAGAAACTGTATGGTCGAATATATTTAAAAAGATTCGTACGATGTGTGCAGGGAAGGAAGATAGTTTGCCTGGCAAAATTTCTGAGACAATTAGATTCCATTATGCACCATATTATCTGCATCCTCATATGGTTGAAGTGGGTCGTGAAATTCCTTTATGCATTCAGCGCTATAATCCTACGGAATCAGTGATGCGCGATAAAATATCTGCAGCACTCAATACGGCTTTTCATAACGCCAAGATGCCCGATCAGCTGGATGAGTGGATGAGGGTGGTTTTAGGCGGGAAGGTGACGTTTAAATGGTATGTAGATGATGAACTGGTAGATGAACTAGAACCTTTTAGTATTAATGAAGGCGAAGATCTGAGAACTAAGAAAAATGCCTATGTGATCGCATGCCAGGAATTTGTAGGGAAAGCACTATTTAATGATGCGGATTTAATGGTGAAGGTGTGCGCTGTAGTCAATGTGTTAGCCATGGCCAAAAACCCACCTAAAAAGAAAGAGGAAGACGAATTTGATGTTCAAAAGAGAATCATGGATCATTTTAATGCGTTAAAAGGGAACAAGAAGAGACGTACGGATTTTTTACACGAAGTGATGACCATCATTAATGAATGGAATAAAAATGGACGTCCTTCCGATACAGGCGAAGCTCAAGAAACTAATAGAAGCTTCCCGCAAGACTTTACTTATGCTAAGGCGGATCAGCTGTTTGAGATGTTGATGATGTTTTATGTGGCCCCCTATCAGAAATTTGTGATTGGACCAATAACCACATTAGTTAACATTCTAAAGAAATTGTATCCTGAACTCGATACAACAAAAATTATTAAGGCATTAGGGGATAAAGATGATCCGGCTAATAAGATTGTGATAAAAATTACGGAGCATGAAGTCCATGTCATTTATGACACAAGGACAGATATCGGTTCATCAGGTATAGATGAAACCTATACCCTGAAGCAGAAGATGACGATAAAAATACCAAAAGGAAAAACAAAATTGGATGATCCGGTCAAGATAAAATTCACTTATACCGTTCCTGAGGGACTAAAGGATCAAGATAAACTATTGCTCGATAATAGCGTGGCTAAAATTGATTTTGCATTAAAAGCTACCGACTATGAACCCATGGTTCGTTATGTCCCTATGCCCGCAAAAAGTAAGTGATCACAAAATGGCCTCCTCGATTAAACGGGGAGGTCTTTTTTTTGCTCTTTGAAAATGGACTCATAGCGTTTCGATTCTTTGGCCCAGAAATGGTGCCCTGCGAGCCATTGCACAACGCAGTGTACAAAACGTTGCACATCCTCACTATGGTTAGGAGCTTCTGCTACGAGTTGTGATAACTGACGCATGTTCTCATCAAACATTTCGTGAGCTTCTTGAAAAGCTTCGTCCAAAGAGTATCCATTTTTATGCTTAAGAACGATGATGAGATTGTGGACGTCGCCTTGCAAGAATTCTCTCTCCGATGAAAGAAAGTCATTTTCCCAATTCACTGCATTGGCAGCCAATAGCATGAACCTTCTGATATATTCGCTCTTAAAAATTTCATCCGGTAGGGTCATTCTCTCAACCATTTCGATCAAAACATGCATGACTTTTGTCCCGCTGAATTCGGGGCGCTCTTTCAGATACTCTTCAAGAGTCGGTACGCGTTTTGCCTGGCGATTTTTCACCTCTTCTAGCGTTGAGCGGCAATAGGAAGCATTCTCACTGAAAAATCGTTCTCTCCAAAGGTTTGAAGGGGCTGATTTGTAGATTCTCTTTACAATGTAACTTAACCCCTTAGTCAATGGGATATCCTGTTCGACAGGCTCTTCTCCTCTTAAGATGCACAGCGTACGCTCATGCAGAGCAGCCACTTCGTCTGTTTTCCCCTCGATTTTGTCGTCGTACAGAAATAGCCATGTGACAAATACCCCGATCGCTTTGACCAATTTTAACTCGCCTTTAGGGTGGCAATAGCCTATGAACCTCCCAAAATTGGCTGCCGAATATTTCGCAAAAACTTCCTTTCTCGTGATGATTTCAAATCGCTGAATCCACTTGAGGGCTTTTTCTTGTATTTTTTCCTCCTCCGGATGGTTATCCTTGACATAACGCAAGCCCCATTTGGCTTCAGTCATATCACTATCAATCCTAAGGCCATGCTCCTTGGCAAGCTCCGCAATGCGAAGAGCCAATTGATCTTTTTCTATCGGCAGACTGCTAACAGACGAGGACCCTTGAGTATCAAGCTGAACAGATAAGGAGACGCTAGACATAGAAAACCTCCTAAGTTGATACTTTGTCAGAAGACTAAATCTAGGAATTTATTGCAAGTCAACCGTATCTTATGGGAAAGTAACAGCATATGAGATTAGTAATTTTGGCTTTTTGCCTGATGGTGATGACAATGTTAAATGGAGAAGAGAAGCGCACATTATATCCGCCGATAGAGCCTTATCAAACGGGATATTTGGCTGTCGATGGCGGCCACCAAATCTATTGGGAAGAGAGCGGAAACCCCAAGGGAAAGCCAATCCTTTTTATCCATGGAGGCCCTGGCGCTGGCACTAAGACTTATAATAGGAGCTTTTTTAATCCCGATCTGTACCGGATTATTCTCTTTGACCAAAGAGGGTGTGGGAAAAGTACACCTTTTTCAAAACTGGAGCACAATACGACTTGGGATCTGGTTTCTGATATCGAGCAATTGAGACAGCAACTAAAAGTGGATCGCTGGGTAGTGTTTGGAGGGTCCTAGGGAAGTACCTTGGCGCTGACCTATGCAATTGAGCACCCTCAATCCGTCAAAGGTTTGATTTTGCGCGGGATTTTTCTCTGCCGACCTGAAGAGATTCGCTGGTACTACCAAAGCGGAGCAGACAATATTTACCCCGATGAGTGGGAAAAGTATATCGCCCCCATACCTCCCAACGAAAGAGGCGACTTTGTAAAAGCTTATTACAAGAAACTCATCTCGACAGATGATGAAGAACGCAAAATCGCAGCCAAAGCATGGGCCGGATGGGAAGGAAGCACCTCAAAACTGCGCTTTGATCCCGCTCTTTATGCAGATTTTACCGCTGATCAAACAGCCGATGCCATCGCACGCATCGAATGCCACTATTTCATTCACAACGCCTTCTTTAAAACCGACAACTGGATCCTCGATAACATCCACACCATCCAAAAAATCCCCTGTACCATCGTCCAAGGCCGCTACGACATTCCCTGCCCCATCAAAAGCGCCTGGGACCTCCACCGCGCCTGGCCTGAAGCCGAACTACAGATCATCCTCGACGCCGGCCACGCTGCCACCGAACCCGGCACCCTCGACGCCCTCATCCGCGCAACCGATCGCTTCTCCGACCTTTGAGATTAAGTAGGGGGATTTTCCCCCTAATCAGGATATTTTGCTTATTTTAAACTCAGCATAAACCAAGAATTGGAGATAGCTGATTTATGAAAAAGGGCCTCATCTTAACCACCATATTTTTTACAATATTTTTAGATTTTTTCAACCTAGGTTTGATTTATCCCATTTTTACTTCTCTCATTTTTGAAGGAAATGGCGGCTTGATTTCATTAGAATCGTCGGAGTTTTACAAAAACGCAATATTTGGTGTTTTAGTAGCTTCTTTTCCTTTTGGTCAATTTCTGGGGGCTCCTTTGATTGGACGATTATCGGATCAATATGGACGTCGAAAGTTGCTCATTCTATCTTTGATTGGTACTGTAGCCACTTTATTCACATGTGCCCTTAGCGTCGTTTTTTCAAATTTGTATACTTTGCTTTTAAGTCGGTTTTTGGGAGGGCTGATGGCAGGAAATATGACCTTAGCTTACGCGTCGCTTGCGGATTTTTCTTCAGGGGAGGAAAAGGTAAAAAACTTTGCTCTAATCCCATTTGCGATAGGGCTCGGGTTTGCAGGTGGGCCCTATCTGGCAGGCATATTAGCGAATCCCGATACTCATGCCCTGGCAGGTCCTGCTCTTCCACTTCTTTTCGCGACCATATTGGCGCTAGTGAATTTGACGCTGGTTTTCTGGAAATTTCCTGAATCTGCTTCCATGAAACAGCAGGGGATAGCCCTCAAAAGCTTGATCTTGAGTGTGGAAAGGCTAGGGAAGGCATTTCAACATGCCTCTTTAAGACCTTGTCTATGGATTTTATTTCTAATGATTTCCTCCAACTTGGTATTCGTACAATTTGTAGGGCCATTTGCAATTGATAGATTTGGTTTCAATGTTACGGAAGTTGGCTATCTTTATGCGAATATAGGCATTGCGGTCGCTTTAGGACACCTCTGTCTCACGAGGAAATTAGCGAACCGTTATTCCCCGGAACAAGTTTTGGTATGGAGCCTATTCTGTTTGGCGCTCCTGATTATCATGCTGTTATTTTCCTATCAAGCAGTGGTTTTGCATGTTTTGACTTTTTTAGTCATGCTTGCCTGTGCTGTGGCCTATACGAATTCAATGGCACTTGTATCAAATCAAGCAAGTCAGGAAGAGCAAGGCGAAATGATGGGTGTTGCAGTTTCCATTCAAAGTTCTGCTGAATTTCTACCGGCATCATTGTTAGGGCTAATTGCCTTTATTTCTCACGCTCTTCCGTTACTTGCTGCCGCCTTATGTGCGAGCTTTGCCTGTTTCATCTTGCGCAACCTCGTTGTAAAAAAATATATTAAAATGGTACAATAATGAGCATGAATATTTTAAAGTCCCAGTTATTTAGAAATTCTGATTTATCTGTAGATAGAGTTAGAAAACTAACTAAAAGTTTTTGCCAACAACTTGACATTACCGCTTTTGGTTATGTACGAATATATGATAACGGTACGGTTAGCTGGATAACGACCAACCCTGATCAAGACCGCTTTCTGGTAGAGTCGGGCGAGTTGAGTCGGAATCCATTAGTAAATGATCGGAACCTTCTTAAAGAGGGCAATTACTTAGACCTTTATAATCGTCAATTCCCGGGCAGTGAAGTGTTTTATCGCGAACGCGCGAAGTTTTTTCAGATGGATCATGGAATGGTGTTGGTAAGACATCAAAAAAATTATATTGAAACTGGCTGCTTTTCCGGACACTCTCTCAAGAAGTCCTTACATCAATTGTTTATGAATGAGCAGGCCTTATTCAAAACATTTCTGGATTATTTTGTCAGACAATTAGATCCCGGTTTACTCGAGGTTCTCTCCCAAGGCATTTCGTTACACGATCTGAAAGATGAAAAGAATGTTTTGGAAGAAGATACCTTAAATATTGATAGAGCTTCTTTGCTGCTCGCTTGCGGACAGAAAGGTCTCCTCACACTCTCAAAAAGAGAAAAACAGTGTTTGGTTCTGCTCAAAGAAGGGCATACGTATCACTCAATTGGCCTTGCCCTAAAATTATCGGAGCGCACCGTAGAGCATTACCTAGAGTCTGTTAAAAATAAACTCAATCTACAATCGCGCACCGAGCTCATAGAAGTAGCAGAAAGGCTTACGCAGCTTCGCATATGATGTTTTAAAGAATCATTTATCGCTTTGAAATGTTTATGATTTCATCAGCAAACATCTCTTGCAATGTTTTGAGAGCTCTATAAGCTGTTTCTTTTTCAATCTTTCCGAGAAGTTTTACAAGTCGCTGCTTATCTACAGTTCGAATTTGATCCAGAACAATATAGCCCTCTTTTTTTTCAAAATAGAGAGGGATACGTGTTGGGTAGGCTTTACACGTAGAAGTCATTGGCGCTATGATGACAGTATTTAATCCATGCATTTCGTTTGGGGAAATCACGACACAAGGACGTGTTTTCTTTATCTCGCTTCCCGTTGTTGGGTCAAGATTGATGAGGTAAACCTCGAATTGCTTCACCATTCCCATTCATCCTTGTCAAACTCGTTGGAAAATTCGCCAAGCAATAGGGATTGTCCTTTAGGCTGTTTGAATTTCTGCTCCCATCCCTCTCTAGCTTGCTTTTCCGGAGTAATCAATAATCCCTCTCCAGTCACCGTAAAAACAAGGTCCATGTGCTCTGTAAAACCTACTTGTTGTAAAATTTCCTTAGGAATCCTTACACCCAATGAATTCCCTATGTTAATAATATGAGCCATAGACCCTACTATATAATTACATTGTAATTACTTTTGGCGTTTTTTGCAACGACAGGTAAAGTAGTTGCTAATAGCGGCAGCTTGCATTAGCATGGATAATTATGAATAAGATCCCGACTCTAATTCCTGAGCTTAAAGTGTTTGATTTTGATCAAAGTTTGAATTTTTACACCCGGCTGGCTAAGTTTGAAGTCATTTATGAAAGGGTGGAAGAGAGCTTTGCAATGTTGGCAGTAAATGGAGCTTATTTGATGATTGAGGGGCTGAATGGCGCCACAACCCGTTCCTGGCTTGTTGGGCCAATGGAAAGGCCATTTGGGCGCGGCATCAACTTGCAGATTGAAGTTCCGGATGTTCATCTCTTGCATCAAGGCTTCGTAAATGCAAAGTACCCGATCTTCTTCGATCTCGAAGAAAAGTGGTACCGAGCCGATAATCAAGAAATTGGCCATAAGCAGTTTTTGGTACAAGATCCCGATGGATACCTGTTACGCTTTTGCGAAAAAATAGGTGTCAGGCCACTCTGAGGCTGTAATGGCCTGATGCCGACTGCTTCTCTTGAGTTATCCGTTCGCCCCACTCTGAATAAACCAGAAATTCTGAATAATTTCTTTCTTCTGCGATCTATTTTTGTGACGAACCGAATTTAGGGTGTAGCTTTCCAGATTTTTAAATTTACTCCGGCACAAAAGAACGACTAGCTTCTCTATTGGGGAACTTTCGGGGTCAATGCGAATAGTTACGTGTTTTACAGAGGAAAAGCAATGTTCGCGAAATTTTTCAAGGAGGAGGCTTTTATTTAAGAAAGAGGGATCCATCAGAGGTGAAGTGGCTGATTCTGACCATACTGTTGCAAATCCTGGAGCAGCATTAGGTGAGGGATCTGGTATGTAACTCGGCCAGCCAAGATGCATTTGGTCTTTCGTAAAGTGGATTTTAGCTTTTGTATAAGACTCATTAAAGGTAATAACTGAAATTGCATGTATTTTTTGCATTTTCGCACTTAGTGCTGCCACTCCAAATCTGCAGGAATAACACTCCTGTAGAGACGCATACTGATCCGTTGATAGTCCAGGTAATCTTGAAAGAGTCATTTTCTTTATCCTTTGAGTTGTAACGGGGAATATGATCTCAAATTTAGGTATAATTCTACAAGCAGCGAAGGCCTCTGCAATTAATGCTAGCATCAGATTTCTCTTATCTTTACAGTAAATTTCCATACAAAGGAGATCGAAAATGCATGCATTGAGATACTTGATTCTCTTCACAATGGCACTCTGCTATTGCGACGCTGGAGAATGGACCGAATTTTCAGCAGCTTTAAAGACCTCGCCTGATAAAGGGATAGGCATTTATGCCACCCATGACATTCCAAAAGGAACCAAAGTGTTCAGTGACCATGGCTACCGACTCTACAAGTTAAATGATCTCCCCGTTGATTTACGCAAATACTGCCATTTTCTCAGCGAAGAAGACGGTCTTGGCCCCGAGAGATTCGACCAAATGGAAGTAGACTGGTTCATCAACCATTCCCTGGATCCCAATGTCGCAGAGATCGAAGAAAATCATTGGGTCGCAATCAAAGACATCCACGCCGGCGAAGAGCTCCTCATGGATTACAACACCCTCAACGAACCCGATCACCTCAAAGAATGGTACTACAAAAATTAAGTGGTTCGTCAAAGGGCCAATGGCCCTTTGGCTTGAGTAGAAAAAACGCATTCAGAAATTTTCAATGGGAAAGATCCAAAGTTTCTTATAATATGTTTCTTCTAATGCATCTTAAGGACTAATCAGATGGGAAACGGAGAAATAATACTCTATACTGCCGAAGATGGAAGTGCGGCAATACAGCTTAGAGCAGAAGAAGGTAGCGTTTGGTTGACTCGAACCGAAATTGCCGAGCTATTTCAAACTACGCCACAAAACATAACTCTTCATATACAAGGAGTTTATGAAGATGGTGAAGTTGAACTTGAGTCAACTAGTAAGGATTACTTACTAGTTCAAGCATGTAGAGGAGTTCCATTTTGGTAAAAGTCCTCATATTTTTTCAGGCAATGATGAGCCAAGTTCTGAAGTAACGAGCAAATATGGGTGTTTGAGCTTAACGGTTCAGAATTCCTGGGTGATAATCTCAACTTTTTTACCATAAAGTAGATAAATGCTTAACTGACGGTTGGATGCGACACGCAACCAACCAATGGGTTATCGCGGAGCAGATTTTCGTGATCGTCGGCCAAGGCGCTACTTCCTGTAGGCCTTGGTAGAGGATCGCGGAAAGATGCCCGCGAGAACCCTATTGGAGGTGGAGAGAATTGAACTCTCGTCCTTAGCAAGCTACACAATCACCACTACATGCTTAGCGTCTTGAGCTAGCGGCCTTTTCCCATGCAAGACGCATCATTGAAAAAGGCCCGCCTCTGTTGTTCTCGAGTTGTTAAGGCCTAGAAGCAGCGGCCAAAGCAACCCACACCAAGAAAAATACGATAGATTCTAAAACCCTTGGTCCGGTTTCAGGCTATCGGGTTGTTTAATCTGTTAGGATTAAGCAGCCAGAAGATATTGATCTTCTGCAAATATGGTCTTGCCGGATGATTAAAGAGGCCAACCGACATCCTCTGCATGCGATGAATGCTTCGATTCCAAGTCGAAACCGTAACACCCCCGTACTGTAATTATAGTGGTTTGTAAATTAATTTGCAATTGAGGGATAGGTGAAGTATACTTTAGCCTTATCATTAGAGAGTGAACTATGTTAGATGAGATCCAGCCAGAGTCGTTTTCCGCAAGAGAAGAGAGAATCTTAAAGTTTTGGAATGAGAATGCGGTTTTCCAAGCTTCATTGAAGCAGAGGGAGAAGGCGAAAGCGTTTACATTTTACGATGGGCCGCCTTTTGCGACCGGGCTTCCGCACTATGGGCACCTTTTGGCTGGAACGATCAAAGACGTAGTGCCGCGCTATAAAACCATGAAAGGTTTTTACGTTTCGAGACGGTTTGGCTGGGATTGCCACGGGTTGCCAGTTGAACAAGAGATTGAAAAGGGGTTTGACCTTTCTGGCGCTAAATCGATCGAGGCGTTCGGCATTGGAAAGTTTAACGAAGAGTGCCGCAAGATCGTCTTGAGATACACGGAAGAGTGGAAGCAGGTTGTTTCGCGTATGGGTCGCTGGGTCGATTTCGAGCGCACCTATAAGACGATGGACTTGAGCTTCATGGAATCGGTTTGGTGGGTATTCCAGCAGCTCTTTGAAAAAGGGTTGGTGTATGAAGGGTACAAGGTGATGCCGTTCTCAGCCAAGTTGGGAACGCCGCTTTCGAACTTCGAAGCAGGGGAGAACTACCAGGAAATTGACGATCCTGCGCTGACTGTAGCCTTCCCTTTGCAGAACGATCCGAAAACATCCCTCCTCATCTGGACGACCACTCCCTGGACGCTTGTATCTAACTTAGCAATCATGGTCGGCCCAGAGATTGTTTACGTCAAATTTAGCGATCAGAAGAGCGGCAAGCAGTATATCGCAGCAGAAAACCGGCTCGCATCCCTCTATAAATCCCCGGAGGAGTATGCTGTCTTGGAAAAATACACTGGCAAAGATTTGGAAGGGGTAACTTACACTCCACCGTTCGACTATTTCCTATCGAAGCGCAATGAAGGTGCCTTTCGCGTGATCCTCGATGCGAATGTTTCCTTGGATGAAGGTACGGGACTTGTGCACGCAGCGCCTGCATTCGGTGAAGCGGACTTCTACGCCTGCCAAAAAGCGGGCATTTCTCCCGTTTGCCCGGTAGACAACAACGGAAAATTCACAGCGGAGATCCCGGAACATCAGGGCCTCTTTGTCAAAGATGCCGATAAAGACATCATCAAGCGTTTGAAAGAAAAGAGCTTGGTGTTCCATCACGGCATGATCCGCCACCGCTATCCTTTCTGCTGGAGATCTGACACTCCTCTGATCTACAAGGCCGTGACAACCTGGTTTGTCGCGGTTGAGAAGATCAAAGACAAACTCTTAAAAGCCAATCAACAGATCCACTGGACGCCAGGTTACATTAAAGATGGGCGTTTTGGTAAGTGGCTCGAAGGGGCAAGAGACTGGGCAATCAGCCGCAACCGTTATTGGGGAACGCCGATACCGATTTTTAAATCGGAGCAGGGAGATCTTCATGTGGTTGGTAGCATCGCTGAGCTGGAAAAGTTGACCGGTAAAAAAATCGACGATCTGCATCGCCACTTTATCGACGACTTGACCTTTGAATTGAATGGGAAAACCTTCAAGAGAATCCCTGAAGTGTTCGACTGCTGGTTTGAGTCAGGCTCAATGCCTTACGCGCAGAACCACTATCCCTTCGAAAGACAAGAGCAGTTCGATGCACAGTTCCCAGCCGATTTTATTGCGGAAGGGATCGACCAGACGCGAGGCTGGTTCTACACTCTGACCATTCTTTCAGCTGCACTTTTTGATAAGCCGGCGTTTAAAAACGTCGTCGTCAACGGCATTATATTGGCCAAAGATGGCAGCAAGATGTCGAAGCGCTTAAAGAACTATCCTGATCCAATGGAAGTGGTCGGACGCCATGGCGCAGATGCTGTAAGACTTTACATGCTGAACAGCCCTGCAGTAAAAGGCGACGACCTCTGCTTCACAGAAGAGGGTGTCGAGCTCGTGATGCGTCAAGTGTTAATTCCTTTATGGAATGCCTATAGTTTCTTCCTGACCTATGCGAGAATCTATAAGTGGACGCCTGAGCAAGAGACCGCTTCTTCTACCTTGATCGACCGCTGGATGACCAGCAAGTTGAACAAACTGATTCACGACGTGGAGCAGGGGATGGATGCGTATGATCTCAGCCAGGCTGTGGAGCCTTTTGTTGGATTTGTCGACGAGCTGACTAACTGGTACATCCGCAGATCGCGCAGAAGATTTTGGTCGGAAGAGGACTCTCAAGACCGTCGCGAAGCATTCTCGACTCTCTATAACGTCTTGGTGCAGCTGACGAAGGTGGCAGCTCCCTTTGTGCCGTACATCGCCGACGCGATCTATCAGAATTTGCGCAAACCGACAGATCCAGATTCCGTGCACTTGGCCGACTATCCGCAATACCGCAAGGAAATGCGCGACGAGCGTTTGGAAAACGGTATGGAAGCGATCCAGAGGATCGTGAGCCTAGGCCACGCAATGCGCAAAGAGCATAAAGTCAAAGTGCGCCAGCCGCTGCCTTTGGCAGAGATCGCGTGCCCATCAGCCGATCTGTTAGACTTCCTGCAAAGCCAAAAGCACTTGATCGAAGATGAGTTGAACGTCAAAGAGATTAGCTTCCACGCCAATGACGAGCAGTTTGTCACCTTGCAGGCTAAGCCCAACTTCCGCGTTTTAGGTAAAAAAGTGGGCAGCAAAATGCAAGCCGTGCAAGCGCTCATCCAAGCCTTTACGAATGTGGAGCTGGAAAAGATCATGATTGGCCAGCCTGTGGAAGTTTCTGTCGATGGTCAAGCAATCCAGCTGACA